>DASQLS010000098.1:0-2972 GCA_035629915.1 Candidatus Limnocylindrales bacterium
CTCGTCTTTGTCGAGGTTCGCAGCGCGACGAGCCGCCGCTTCGGCGAGCCCGAGGAACGTGTCGACCGAGGCAAGGTCGGCCATCTCTACCGAGCGATGTCCGCGGTGACCGCGGCTGGCCTCGTGCCTGTCGAGCTGCGCAGCCTTCCTCGACGCATAGACCTCGTCATCGTCGACCGAAGATCCGGTCCATCGCAGATCAGGCACTTGCGACGCCTCGAGCCACCGTGAGTGCTCGGCGCGTGGTGGCCGCGAGGGCTCTGTGCGCCACTCGGTGTAAACTTCTCGGAGTCGCTCAAGCGGCCGGCATCACGAAAGTGACGTCATCACACACGCGTGCCGCTCCCCACGAAGGTGCCCGTCGCGCCAGGCGCGAAGGTCCGTGGATCAGGAAGCACGCGGAGGAAAGAACCGAATCAGGAGGTCCCCGTTCCCATGCCCAACGTATCCATGCGCCAGTTGCTCGAGGCTGGAGTCCACTTCGGCCATCAGACGCGGCGCTGGAATCCCAAGATGCGCAAGTACATTTTCGCCGAGCGCAACGGGATCCATATCATCGACCTCGCCCAGACCGTACGCGGCCTGGAGGAGGCGCTCCAGTTCGTGAGCGAGACGGTCGCCCGCGGCGACACGGTGCTCTTCGTGGGCACTAAGAAGCAGGCCCAGGAGCCGATCGCCGAAGAGGCGACGCGGGCCGAGATGCCGTACGTGAACCAGCGCTGGCTGGGCGGCATGCTGACCAACTTCGTGACCATCCGCAAGCGTATTGGGCTGCTCGATCAGCTTGACGCGCGGCAGGCGAACGGCGAGTTCGAGCGCATGTCCAAGAAGGAAGCCAGCAAGTTGATGGAGGAGCAGGCCAAGCTGCAGCGCACGCTGGGCGGCATCCGCAAGCTGCGCCGCCTGCCGGGCGCGCTGTTCGTCATCGATCCGCAGCGCGAAAAGATCGCCGTGGTCGAGGCGCGCAAGCTCGAGATCCCGGTCATCGGCACAGGCGACACCAATGTTGATCCCGACCTGCTCGACTACGTCATCCCGGCCAACGACGACGCGATCCGCGCAATCCGGCTGCTCTGCACGCTGGTTTCTGAGGCGGCGATCGAAGGTGCGCAGGAGCGCGCCGCCCGACCCGTCGACGAGCCGATAGCGGTTGTCGAGGAGCAGGAAGAGGCGAGCGACGAGATGGTTGCCGCACTTGCCGCCGGCGGCACGTTCAGCTTCGAGCCGGAGCCGGACGAGGACGAGGTCCTGCTGCCGGTCGATGCGACGGCCGAGGCCGAGGAGACCGAGGAAGAGGAGACTCCGCCCGCTCCAGCCCGTGCCGCCACTCCTCGTGCAGCGGCCAAGAGTCGTCCGGCGCCAGCTCCAGAAGAAGAGGAAGAGCCGGCCTCCTGAGCCGGTCGCGGAGCCGGCCCTCCCGGGCCGGCGACGCCAACAACAACGACCAGACAACATCTCTGAGCAACAGGTAGACACATGACTACGACGAAGGAACCGATGGCTGATATCTCTCCAAGCAAGGTCAAGGAACTCCGCGAGCGCACCGGCGCCGGCATGATGGACTGCAAGCGCGCACTCGAAGAGGCCGCGGGCGACGTCGAGAAGGCCGTCGCGCTGTTGCGCGAGCGTGGCCAGGCGACTGCCGCCAAGAAGGCCGGCCGAGACGCCCGAGAGGGCACGATTGCCAGCTACATCCACACCGGTGGGCGGATTGGCGTGCTCGTCGAGGTCAACAGCGAGACCGACTTCGTGGCCCGCAACGAGGAGTTCCAGAAGCTCGTCCGCGACATCGCGATGCAGATCGCCGGCCTCGATCCGAAGTTCACGACGATCGAGTCCATTCCTGAGGACGTCCTTGCGGCCAAGCGTGCCGAGCTGCTCGCCGACGAGTCGGTCCAGGGCAAGCCGGAGAACATCCGCGAGCAGATCGTCGAAGGCCAGCTGCGCAAGTGGTTCCAGTCGACCGTGCTCTACGAGCAGGTCTTCCGTGACACCGACCAGAAGGTGGGCGACCTGATCACCGACGCCGTCGCACGCATCGGTGAGAACATCCGCGTGCGCCGCTTCGCGCGCTATCAGCTGGGAGAGGACATTTGAGCGAAGCCGTCGCTCAACCTGTGAGCACGGCCGTCCCGGTCGCCGACCGGGACTCAGTTCGCTATGGCCGCATCCTGCTCAAGATCAGCGGCGAGGCTCTCATGGGTCGGCGCACCTACGGTGTCGACCCTGAGATGTGCGTGTTCATCGCCGAGCAGGTTCGCGAAGTCACGGCGCTCGGGGTCGACGTCGCGATCGTTGTCGGCGGCGGCAACATCTTCCGCGGCCTGGCCGCGTCGGCGAGCGGCATGGATCGCGCCACGGGCGACTACATCGGCATGCTCGCTACGGTCATGAATGGCCTGGCGCTGCAGGATGCGCTCGAGAAGGCAGACGTGCCGACACGGGTCATGTCGGCCATCGCCATGAACGAGGTATGCGAGCCCTATATCCGCCGCCGCGCCGTGCGCCACCTCGAGAAGGGCCGCGTGATCATCCTCGTGGCCGGCACGGGCAACCCGTACTTCACGACCGACACGGCGGCGGCGCTGCGCGCCGTCGAGATCCACGCCGAGGTGCTCCTCAAGGCAACAAAGGTCGACGGCGTGTACGACCAGGACCCGATGATCAATCCAGACGCTATCCGCCACGAGCGCATCGAATACGCACAGATGCTGAATGACCGGCTGCAGGTGATCGATTCGACCGCCGTTACGCTGTGCATGGAGAACGATTTGCCGATCGTCGTCTTCGATCTAAACCAGCCGGGGCACATCAAGGCCGCCGCGCTGGGCGAGCGGATCGGTACCCTGATCGACGACGGAGATGGCGCCGACAGCCGTGGTGGCGTCACAGTTGCCCATAAGAGCGACGGAGCCCAGCAATGATCGATGAGATCAAGCGCGACGCCGATGGTCGGATGAGCCGCGCCATCG
>DASQLS010000099.1:0-11146 GCA_035629915.1 Candidatus Limnocylindrales bacterium
CATGGCCAGTTGGACGACGACCATGGTGATCGTCAGGACCAGTGCGGTAAGACTCACCATCGACAGGGCGACGGTGGACAGGATCGCCAGTGCAGCATCTGGTCCGCCCACCAACTCAGGTGGTATCGCCTGATACGCGAAAGCCCGGTCGATCGCGATAGTGATGAAGGAGAGGATCGCTCCCCCTATCACGCACAAGACGGGCACGAACCACACGCCTGATTGAACGCCGATCAGCAGCCGCCGAAGTTTCATCTCCGGGCTGCCTGGCGATGGGTGCCGAGTCTGCCACCCTGGTCGATCAAAATTCGCCAAGCCACGCAGTGACAGTAGGGAATCCGAACGAGGAGTAGGCAATAGCTGCCCGCGCGCGGCGTGTCATGAGGGTTTCAGACACGCCCTCGCTGCAACGATCCAAAGGAATCAGACCACGCCCGCCGTGGCTGCGGTCAGCACACGGCGGGCGCCCGGAAACTGGGCCAGGCCTGGTTAGCGGCTATTGGTTGAATCGTCGACGTCGAATTCCTCTCGACGCACAGTCGTGTCGACCTGCCGCTTGTCCTCCGTCGCCGTCTTGGTGATCTCAATCTCCTCGACCGGTCGGGCGACCTTCCGAAGTTCAACGTCCTCTTCCATGACCTGAACTCGGATGGTTTCGTCGGAGAACGCGCCTTCAGCACTCCCCGTGCCAACTGATTGCTGATCAGTTACGGGGCGTCGCTCGACGTGGACCTCCTCGCGGCGAACTGGAACCTCGAAGCTTTTGGTCTCTTCGACGACATGCTTCGACACGACAACCTCGCCGGCCTCGCGCTCTACCTTGTCGACTTCGACGTCCTCTTCGTAGCGACGCAGCCTCGTCTGGCCACGGCCCGTTTCCGCATCCAGGCGGCCCTCGCGCCACTCCTGCGACCAGGCAGAGTCGGCAGGCGCTTGAGTCCAGTTCATCGACTCGATCTCATCCTTGTCGATCGACAGGTACCAGTCATCGCCTTCCTCGCGCCCAATCTGGCTGCGCGGGATGAAGTAGATGCGCGGCTCGCCGAGGCCAAGGAACCCGGTGTTGGCCTGGGCGACAACGAAGTCAGGATTGATCTCGACAATGTTGCCGATCTCGTCTCCATCTACGTCGTGCAACTCGATCTCTTCGTCGAGCCACTCGCTGATCGGGCGGCCCGTGTATGGGCTGACGTTTGTATCGGTGGCGTTCTGGTCAGTCATCGTGACTCTCTCCCGCTTGGTCGCGAACACGGGCCACCGCATGGGGTCGACCGGCATCCGCATGAGTCCACGCAGGTGAATTGATTTCGCCTTTGACGCGGACGGGTTGATGGGTCCACGCTAGGCCGACACGGGAATCAGAGAGCCTTGTCTTTTGGCCACTCAGGCTCGCAGGGATGTTTCACGCCTCGCCGCAGTCGCGTCGCTTCTCGAGCTGGCGGAAGCGGCTTGCGTCTGCGCGACGATGCGGGGGGATGCGCCGCCGGGCAGACGACAAGCCGTCGGCAGTCTATTCCTGTGCCTAGAAGAGACGGTGTCGAGGTCCTACGGAATTAGGCTGTCAGCCAGCTGCTTTTCGATGCCGACCTTGATGGCGATGCGCTGCGACACCTCCTCTGCGTCGGCCGAAAGCTCGGCCATGACCGCTGAGGCCGGATGCTGCTCGAGCTTGGATTGCTCGATCGCCTTGAGCTCCTCGGCGTCGGCGATGATGTCGTCGGCCGTGGCGCGCAGGTCATCGTGTGCTTCTGAGTCGACCACCTATCCCTCCAGCCCCCGAATCACGGAACCCATTTGCCGTCACGGTACACGTACCACACGACCTGAAGCTCACCGGAGAGCTCTCGCGAATGCACGACCGCCCGCGGGTGCTGCTCGCGCACGAGTCCTTGCAGCTCGCTGGGCATCGCCGTGCTTGCTGACATCTCTTCGACCAGGCGAACGAATTCGCTATCTGAGCGAGGGTTGATGATCAAAACTGGAAGCGTCCCCACCGAGAGTAGTGCAGCATCGCCTTGGGGCTAGACATGCTTCGGGGCGGGCTGCACAGATATCAGGCACGTTGCGAGCGACGAGCTGATATCGCGGTGGGGGTACGGGCTGAGGGAGGGTGGATGCCCGGCCGCCTATTGTTACCCGTGTTGGACGCCTGGCGGGACAGCGAGCGCCTGCTCGAGTCCATCTCGCCCAACGACGCTGACCGCGAACGTGCTCGAAGCATCGTCGCTCAGCTGCGCGACCTTATGCCTCGCTCAGCTCTAGCCAGTCCATCAGCGACTCAGAGTTCGAAGCCGCACACGCAGCGCTGATCAACACGAAAGCAAACATCAGCGAGATCCGTCATGCGGCAGACCGCCTTCGAATAACGGCAAGCGCCTGATCCGCAGCCTGGCCCTCCGACAACTCAGAGGGCCCATCTACGGTTTGATTTTTTGGTAGCGGAGGGCGGATTTGAACCACCGACCAAGGGCTTATGAGTCCCCTGCTCTACCACTGAGCTACTCCGCCGTAGCGGCCAATTTTAGCGCAAGGCCGCGAACCTCCTGACACCGGCGGGGAGGAATGTCCCCACCTACTGGTACCAAGTGGTCGAGCAGCGGCACGTTCGCGGCGCTACTCTTGGCTCAGCCGTGACAACCGAAGAAAAGAAGGGCGGAAGGCCGCCGGGCAAGCGCCGTGTTGCCCGCGAGTCGTCCGACCGTATCCAGCTGCTCATCGTCGACCAGCATCCGGTTCTTCGCGCTGGCGTGCGCACGTTGCTCGAGAGTGAGGAACGCGTCGAAGTCGTCGCCGAGGCCGAGACGGTCGCTGAGGCTGTCGATGCCCTGCGCGAGAACCCACCCGATGTGGTCCTGCTCGACGTCGACGAGTCGTCGCAGGCGACGGTGGATGACCTGCGCCGGCTGCGGCGTGAGATGCCTGACGGCGCCCTGGTCGTGCTCGCCCGACACGAGGACGATGACGAGGTTTACCGAGCGGTGGTGGGCGGCGCCGATGGGCACGTCGGTGACAGCGCCAAGCCCGCCGAGCTGGCCGACACGATCCTCGAAGCCGCAGACGGGCAGGAGCCGATCACGCGCACCCTCGTCGAACACCCCAACGTAGCGCGTCGGGTTCTCGAGACGTTTGCCGAGATGGCCGGACGCCGCCCTACTCGACCAGCCCGCGTTTCAGAGCGCGAGATCCGGATCCTCGATCTCGCGTCACAGGGCATGACCAACTACCAGATCGGCGTGTCGCTCGGAGTTTCGGAGCACACCGTCAAGAGCGCCATCTCGCAGCTGCTGGCGCGGCTCGGCTTGCGCCATCGCACGGAGGCCGTTGTCTTCGCGCTCAAGAACGGCTGGATTGGCCCGAGCGTCGCGCCTGGCATCCACGGCGCGAACGGGGCGAACTTCATCAAGCCCGACTAGTCCCGGGCACCTGAATCAGAAGAGCGCCGGCAACGCCGGCGCTCTTCCTTTTGGTTCGACCGACCTAGGGGGCCGTCTTGCGTCCTCGCATGAGGAAGCTGGCGACCCACACAACGATCACCGCACCGATAACGGCTACGACGATCGAGTAGATGTTGACCACGTCACCGCCGCCGGCGGCACCGGCCCCAAAGCCAACCAGGTTGGCCAGGAACCCGCCGACGAACGCGCCGACGATGCCAAGCACGACGTGGCCGATGACGCCGAGGCCCTCGTCACCACTGACGAGCAGGCCGGCAATCCAACCGGCGATCGCGCCGAGCACGATCCAAGCGATGATGGTTATAACCATGTAGTAGCTCCTCCTGCAGTTTGCTATCTCCCGGCGGACAGACTCGCTGAGCTGGCGCGAACCATGCGCGCATGAAGCCGGTAACTGCATTGCGATCCGGTTACGGATCAATTTTGGCGCGCTGAGCCCCGATCGGCGAAGCGCGCCATCAGCTCGCCCACGGTCATCGCGCCGTACTCGCTCTCGAGGCGCTCACGCGCCATGCGCCAGGCGGCGCGCATGGCGCGTGGACCGCGTCGGTCGAGATCGGCCAGCGGCACCGCCAGGTGGTTCTCCACGCCCGGCACCAGGCGCAGAGTCTGGGCGAGCATCGCGGCTGCCTCGGTCACGGGCGTGTCGGGGCCGATCGGCGACATGGCGGTCGTCGATTCGTCGCCCGGCGAGCCCGAGGGCATCGGCGGCATGGGCGGCATCGTGCCGGCGGCGGCAGCGACGCTGTCCGACGCGCGGCGAATAGCCTGCGAGGCACGGTCGAGTGCCGCGTCGGCCTGCTCGCTTGTCTCGATCACGGCCGGCTCCGGCGGCGTGGACGGTGCCGCATCGACGCGTGGTCGTGGCGTTGGCGGTGGCGTGGTGCTCGCCGGTTCGTTGGCCGGCTGGCGGCGTGCCGGTCGGTCGCCCCCACCTCCCCCGCCGCTCGATCCAGACCCCTTCTTCGGCGATCCGTTGGTCGTTGCGCCACCCATCGCATTGCTGATCAGTGCCGGCACGTCCAGTCCGGTCAGGCCCTTCACCGTGGCGCTCGCCTCGGTGACGGTTCGCGTCGTGTTGCGCACCAGCTCGGATGCACCGTCGTTCGAGAGCACAGTCAGGTTGTCGATGCGTGACATCGGCTCGGCCGCGGCACGAACGATCTCGGGCAGCATGCCGAGCACGGTCTGAATGACTGCCGCCTCGTTGAACTTCTGGAACGCCTCGGCGCGCAGCGCGAGCGCCTTCGCCTCGGCCTCGCCCTTGCTCAGCGTGATCTGCGCCTCGGCATTGCCTTCCAGCGTCACGCGCTGCGCCTCGGCGTGGGCGTTGACCTCCACCACCCTGGCGCCCGCCTCGCCCTTGACCTGGATTACGGCAGCCTCGGCCTGACCGGCCAGCTTCTGCCGCTCGGCCTCAGCCTGGGCCGCGGCGATCTTGGCTGTCTTGTCGCCTTCTGCGCGCCTGACGACCGCCTCGGCCTCAGCTTCCGCCGGACGGATTGTGGAGGTCAGCAGCTCCTTTTCCGTGCGTGCCGCCTCGAGGTCGGCCAGCTCGGTCTGTCGCCGGGTGACTTCCTGCTGTGATTCGGCCTGTGCCAGCGGACCCGCCTGTGCAGCCCTCGCCTGGGCGGCGGCAGTAAGCGTCAGCACCTCCGCGCGTCGCAGCTCGACATCGCGCTCGGCATTGATCTTGACCTGATTTGCTTCGGCTTCTCGAACCGCAGCTTCCTGGTCGGACGAGGCCTTGGCAATCCTCGCGTCTCGTTCGACGATGGCCATCTTCTGAGCGCCGAGCAGGTCGATGTAGCCCGACTCGTCGTTGATCGACTGGATCGTGAAGGCGTCGATCTGCAGGCCGGACGTGGCGAGATCGCCCTTGGCGGAGTCCTGGACCTGCTGGAGCAGCTTCTGGCGGTCCATGATCAGCTCCTCGATCGTCAGCGTGCCGACGATCGATCGGAGCGAGCCCTCGAGGACGTTTTTGACGATCGAGTCCACTTGCTCGTCGCGTGCGTCCAGGAAGCGCTCGGCGGCGTTGCGAATCGACTCCACGTCACGGCCAATCTTGAACGTGGCGACGCCCTGGACGGCGACCTTGATGCCCTGGCTGGTTACCGCGTCGGGCAGCGCGACGCTGATCTGGCGCGCGGTCAGCTTGAGCTTGCCAACCTTGTGGATCAGCGGCAGCACGAACGTGCCGCCACCGACGACGACCTTGATGCCCTTGTCCGCTCCCGCAGGCGCGGCGATCTGGCCCTTCTCGTCGCGCACCTTGGCGCCACGAGAGCCGGCCACGATGAGCGCCTCGTTCGCGTTCGCCACCCGGTATCGATTGGCGACGTAGAACATGAGCAGCGCGAGGACGACGATCAGGGCAAGCACGAGCAGCGGCCCCGTGCCGACGAAGCTGAACAGATCAGGCATCCGAACTTCCTTCCTCGCCGGCGACGGTCGCGGCTCTGACTACCAGGGTCGTGCCCGCCACGTCGGTGACGGTCACCAGTGTTCCTTGATTGATCGGCCCGTCGGCCGTGGCCGTGATGTCGTGCGTCGAGCCGCCGTAGCTGATCAATACTGAGCCGGCGCGGCCGGCGGGTATGGCGACAGATACGCGCCCGCGCTCACCGACCAGCTCGTTCAGGCTGAACTGCGGCGGTGCCTCGGCGCGGCGCAATAGGGTGAACATGCCCCACACGAGCCCGGCGCCGATGAGGCCGAAGACGAGTCCCACGAGCGAGGCCATTCCCGCACTCATCCCGAGCAGCTGCGTGCCGAGCAGGCCGCCGACGCCGAACATCGAGACGAAGGCGAGCAACAGCGGCATCAGCGTCACGCCGCCGAGGTCGAAGCCGAGGCCGATCGATTCGAATATCCCGCCGAGCAGATCCTCGAGCAGGATCGTGAGCAGCAGCAGGATGCCGCCGATCGCGAGGCACAGGATGAAGATCGTGTTGGCGAGATCGACGGTGATCACGATTGCGAGAATAGGGCGCGCTTCCCGTCGCCGGTAGCCCCAATCGGTGGCGTAATTGGCCGATCTCTCGAGACGCTTCGCTAGGGCCGGTTCTCGTACGGATAGAGCAGCGTCGACGCCCAGTTCATGAGCTGCTCGACCTGCCCGCCGGCAACCAGTGCGATGAGCAGCGCCCCACCCACGAAAATCGCCGCGTAGGTCGCGAATCCGCGCAGGCTTACGGCACGCTCCCAGCCGGGCGTCAGCGCGGCGCGATCGCCGCGGCGCAGGAACGGAATTGCCGCCAGGGCGACGGTCAGGCCGTGCGGCCAGATGATCGGCAGTGCCAGGGTCGCGGCGATCGCGACGGTCCACGGCCGGTCGGTGCGGGCGCCCCAGAACAGCAGCACTACCGCCAACGGCAGCCGGAGCGGCGCGGCCGGCGGAACGCTGAAGAACTGCGGCTCTGACAGGTTGCTGAAGATGGAAGCGACCCACTCACTCCAGTAGTGCGGCGCGACGACGTAGGTCCCGAGCGAGATCGCCGCCGTCACACCGAGCGCGATCGCCAGCGACCGCCACTCGCGTCTGAACGCGAACCACAGAACGCCGATGCCCGGCGAGACCTTGGTCATCAATACGAATGCCCACGTCCACGGATAGCGAAAGCCGAGGGCAATGGCCGCCGCCATCAGGAGGTGGACGTTGCCGTGGTACAGCTCGAGCGCGATCGGCGGCAGGGCCAGCACCACGAGCGCCCAGCGGCCGCTCAACCAGAAGATGATCGCCAGCATGAGCGCCGCCCAGAGCCACAGGAAGAGCCACCACGGCAGCGCCCCGAGCGGGCCGAACAGGTAGGCGATCGGCGGCGCGTAGCGGAACGCGCCGAGGGCGAAGTTGTTGTTCATGGCGCGGCCGTAGAGGTCGTTGAAGTCGATCGACCAGTACGAATACGCGTCGTAGCCGAAGCTCTGGCCGATCGAAGTCACGACCACCAGCGCGAATCCAGTCGCCAGCCAGCCGCTGATGATCAGGCCGTCGCGCACCGCCCGGAGGCGCAGAGCCCGCTTGTCAAACGGCAGCGATTCGAACGGCGGCGGCCGATCCATGGCCGGAGGCTACCCGACCAATAGACTCCGCCGATGAACCAGATGCCGGGTGCATTTCCGCCGCCACCCGACACGCCACAACAGCCATTTGGGCCCGGCGGCCCGCCCGCCCCTGGCCGTCCGGCCTATCCCCTCGATTTCGAGCGCATCCTGCAGCTCACCTTCAGCCTGTACAGGTATGCCTTCGTGCGCTTCTTCGCCGTCGGCCTGGCCCTGTACCTGCCGCTGGTCGTGGTCACGACTGCCCTGCAGCTGCTCATGAGCGCCGACCTGATCCGCGCCCAACAGGCGCAGCTCGACTACTTCGATGGCCGCGTGGTCCCGCTGACAGAGCTGCTACCAGTGACCTGGATGGCCCTGGGCTTTTTCTCACTGATCATCATCGGCGCCGGCGTCTACGTCGCCCAGGGCGGCCTCGTTCACCTGACGGCGCGTACCTACACGGGCGAGCGACCGTCGGCACCGGCATCCATCCGTGCCGCAGTATCGAGATTGTTGACGCTCGTCGGCGCCGGCCTGCTCGCCATCCTGTTGACCATCGGAATCCTGCTGATGGGCGCAGCGATCGGGACTCTCCTGATCCTGGGCAACGTGGTCAATGGTGCGTTGCAGCCTGGCTTGCTCGTCTTTGCCGGGTTGATCGTCATGGTCGCCGCGTTCGTGATCTTCATTTTCGTCTCGATCCGGCTCGCGTTCATCCCTCAGGTGGTGATGGTCGAGGGAGTCGGCGCGGTCGATTCTCTGCGCCGCAGCTGGCGCCTGATCTCCGGATCGAGCCTGCGCGTTTTCGGATACTCGATCGTCTTCAGTTTGCTCGTCGGCGTGCTGTCGCTGCTCGCCACTGCCGCGGTTGAGCTGGTGACCGGCACAGGCATCGACATCAGCGACGGCGTCCTCGTGTTCGAGCCGGTCCCGTTCGTGGTCGGCGGGCTGATCGCGGGGCTAATCGGGATCGCGCTCATGCCGATCGGCACCATCGCGATGACTTTGCTCTTCTACGACGTCCGCTTCAGGCGCGAATCAGTCACCGAAAAGCAGATCGAGCCACGCGTCGAGCGGTGACCCGGCGGGCGCGGCAGCGGTGGCACTTCCGAGCGGGATGATCGGCAAGCCAGTATCGGCGCCCTGGAGCGAAAAGACGATCTCTCCCGGCTCACCCATCCCAAACGAACGTGCCTGGAGAGCCTGGAACGAATCGGTCTGAACGAGTTGGAGCTCGCGGCGGCCGGCTTCGAGTCGAAGCTGGAGCGCCTGGGTCTCGCCGACTACGACCGCCTGACGAGCCGTGACCTCGTTGAGCTCGGTCAGGGCGCGGCCGAAGACGATCACCAGCCAGAAGCCGAGCACCGCCAGGGCAATGAGCACGAATTGGGACCGCTTGGGCCGAAACTTGCGCCCGTATCCGATCTGCTTGCCGAGCGTCGAAAGCTGCTCGTCAAGGTCAGTGCGCTTGGTTGAGGGGGCGGCGGCAGACGCCTCACCTGCGGCGGCGAGGGCCACGGCTGGTCTCGGCATCTGGTGGAGCGTAAGCGCGCCGATTCCCGCGTGTCAAACCAGCGCCGCCCAACTCACCGGTCAACAAGGCGGCTGAAACGGCGATGAGAGCCTGGCTCGCGCCCTGTTGTTCGCCCGGCGCGCGACGAGCTGCACCATGGGCAGGCCATGAATCGGGCCGAATCGCCGGCGCTGCGGGGAACCTGGCTCGGCCGGCTGTTGAGCTTCTGGAATCCGGTCATGCGGCGACTGCTCGTTTCGCCGCTCCACTTCCTGGTCAGCCGCTGGTTCGTACTGATCGCCTACACCGGCCGCAAGACCGGGCGGCTCCATCAGGTGCCCGTCTCGTACGTCCGTGACCGCGGGCGATTGCAGGTCACGACCGGCGACCGTTGGTGGCACAACCTCGACGCGAACGACGCGATCGCGCTCAACTATGCAGGCCGCTGGCGGTCGGCACGCGCAACTCCGGTCCTCGATCACGACCAATCGCGCTCCCAACACGTACGCCTCTTCCGCGACCACCCGTGGTTCCGATTCCTCGCCGGCATCCCGGCCACGAAGGACAATCGGCCGGACGTCAAGGCGCTGGATCGCTCAATCGACGCAGGCAGGACGCTGATCGGAATCGATCTCCTCGGCTAGTCGGCGAGTGCTATGCTGCGCCACCAAATCGAACGTTTGGTCGAAATGGCCTGACGCGATGCGGATACGGAGGCAGCGCCATGCGGATCTACGCCCCCGCTGGGACGATCGAAACTCTGGACCGGCTGCTCGAAGACCCCGAGGTAGCGGCGGCACTCGTCGCTCACCGTGTGCTGCCCGAGCGCGAGGCACAGACGGTCCCCTTCCCTACCTGGCTCGACAAGCGGCTCGTCCGCGCCTTGCATGCGCGCGGCATCGAGAAGCTCTACACCCATCAAGCCGACGCCCTCAACGAGCTCAGGGCCGGCAAGGACATCGTCGTCGTCACGCCGACCGCGTCGGGCAAGTCGCTGTGCTTCAACCTGCCCGTCATCCAGGCGGTGGCCGAGGATCCGGCGGCGCGAGCGCTCTACCTCTTCCCGACCAAGGCACTCAGCCAGGATCAGCTGGCCGCTTTCCGCGACATCGCGACCGCGTCCGAGATTGACGTCTCGGCCGGTGTCTACGACGGCGACACGCCCGGTGCCTATCGCACCGTCCTGCGCACGGCCGGGCAGGTCGTGGTGACCAACCCGGACATGCTCCACTCGGCGATCCTGCCCCATCACACCAAGTGGTTCCAGCTCTTTGAGCAGCTGCGCTACATCGTCGTCGACGAGGCGCACATGTACCGCGGCATCTTTGGATCGCACGTCGCCAATGTGCTGCGTCGCCTGCTTCGGCTGTGCGAGCACTACGGCAGCACGCCGCAGATCATCTGTTGCTCGGCCACCATCGGGAACCCGAAGCAGCTGGCCGAGACGCTCACCGGACGAGAGATGAAGGTCGTTGATCGGAACGGCGCGCCCGCCGGCGAGAAGCACATCGTCATCCTCAACCCGCCCGTCGTGGACCAGCGCACGGGCATGCGGCCCGGCCCCATGTCGCTCTCGCACCGATCCGCGCTCGCCTTCCTGCGTGCTGGACGCCAGACGATCGTGTTTTCGAAGGCGCGCGTGGCCGTTGAGCTGCTGCTGACGAGCCTGCGCGAGGCATTTCGCGAAGGCCGCGGCCCGTTGAAGCGGATACGTGGCTATCGCGGCGGCTACCTGCCCACCGAGCGGCGCGAGATCGAGGCCGGGCTGCGTTCGGGCGAGGTTCTCGGCGTGGTTTCGACGAACGCGCTCGAGCTGGGCATCGACATCGGTCGACTGGACGCGGCGATCCTGTCCGGCTACCCCGGCACCATCGCAGCCACCTGGCAGCAGATGGGTCGGTCGGGACGCCGGCGCGAACCGTCTGCCGCGATTCTGATCGCCGGAGCGGGGGCGGTCGACCAATTCGTCGCCGCACATCCGGACTACATCTTCGACTCGACGCCCGAGGAAGCCCGCCTGGATCCGACCAATCTGCATGTCCTCCTGGGCCATGTCAGGGCGGCAGCCTTCGAGATGCCATTCAACTCGGGCGACTCGCTATCCGGCGTGCCAACGGACGACCTGCTCGCG
>DASQLS010000100.1:0-3739 GCA_035629915.1 Candidatus Limnocylindrales bacterium
ACCAGCCAGGCGAGTGGCGCCAGCAGCGCGCCGAGCAGCGCGAATCCGATCTGCGCGGCATCGAACGTCGCCCCCAGGACCGCCATCGGTCCAGCGGCGATTGCGCTGGCCAGCGGCTGCCAGAGCTCGAAAGCCGGCCGCGGCAGCACGAGCGGCGGCGTGGCGTAGCTCCACATCGCGTCGATCTCGAGGCCGCGGCCGGCGACGAGGTTGCGCGCAACGGCGATGTAGTAGGCACTGCCTTCGGTCATCGGGAAGCTGATCAAGGCGGTCGCGAACAGGCGCACCACGAGCGCAACGCCGTAAAGCAGAGCGGGGATCGCCAGCGCGCCGGCAACAACCCGCGCGCTCAGCTGCCCGTGACGGGCCGTGCCAGCTGCGTGTGTGCCTGCGGTGATGGTCATGGGCTGCATCGACGGTCGCCGTCCGAAAGGCAGACGGCAAAGAGGACGCCGGCCGGCACCGCCGTCGGCGTTGGGCCAGCCACCGCCGATAGAGGAGTGCCGGGCACGATCGCGACCGGTTGCGACAGCCACCACGGCCGGGTCGCGCCTGCCAGGATCGGCTTCAGCGAAGGCACGATCGACCGACTCTCCACGACGAGCCAGCGCACGTCATAGGTGCTCATCACACTCTCGATGACAGGTAGCTCATCGTGCGGCGTGACTATCCCCTGCAGTCCAGTCAAATAGTTCATGGCGCCCGGGTCGACGGCCATGAAGCGGTCACTTCGGGGAGCCTCTCGCAACCGCTCGGCAAGCGCTTCCTGAACAGCCCTCACGTCCGACCACTGCCTGGTGGTAGACACGGTCTGGAGACCCGCGACCACGAATGCGATGGCGACAGCCGCCGCCGTGAACCTTCTCGTCGCCGTCGCAGCCGACCACGCTGGACGACGTTCGGCAACCCATCGAACGACGGCTGCCAGACCCGCCACAACCAGCACGAACGAATGCGGCACGAGCGCGGCGGCGGCGTGAATGAAGGTTCCGTGCGCCACCAGTGGCGCGAAGGCGAGAACCATCAGCGCCACGAGAGCGGCGCAGTAGATGAAGAACGGCTGAAAGACATTGGAGCGCCGATGTGTCCATGCGCCGACGATGACGAGCGGCGCCAGGACGAACGAAAGCGGTAGGACTGCAAACAGCCCGATCGCTGTCAGCAGGGCATCGACCCGGGTTGACAGCAGCTGTCCAGGGCCGAGCGCCAGAAACGCCTCGAGGGTTGGTTTGTCACCGAAGCTGAACAGCTGCTGATAGTCCGTCAGCCACACCGTTGCACTTCCGGGGAGGATGCTTCCGTAGGTCGCGAGCTGCCTCAGCAGCCACGGAGAGAGCACCACCAAGAACAGTGCCGCGCAACCTACGGCGGGTGCCCAACCGAGCGCAATCGGACGCCCGCGCAGGGCTCGCCAAATCTCGCGAAAGCCGATGAACGCGAATGGCAGCCCGAGCAAGACTCCGTCCACGCGCGTCAGAGCGGCCAAGCCGACGACGACGCCGCCCGCCATGAACGCACGCCGATCGCCGGCAGCGCCACGCGCACACAGCCACAACGCAAGGACGCCGAGAGTCATGAACAGTCCGAAGCTGTCGGGCTGCGACATGAACGGAGTGAGGCCACCCGGCGCGCAAACCAGCAGCGCCGCGGCGACGGCCTGGAAGCGCGACAACCCGGCATCGCGGCCGACCAGGAACGTCAGCGGCGCCGCGAGCGCGCCTATGATCCAAAAAGGCAACGCCGCCGCCAACGGACCGGCCGAAAGAAGCCAGACGAATGGCACCTGCACGATCTCTGCGAGGGGCATCCAGAAGCCGTTCGCCGTAGCAGGCAAAACGCCTGGGGCAGGAACCAGCCGGCCGATGTCGTCGAGATTCCAGAGGTACTGGGTCACGAACCCCTTGCCCGCGGCCAGCTGCTCTGCCACGTGAGCGTAGTAGTAGGAATCTGGATAGGCGGGTCCCACAAACATGCTGCCAACGACGGCGCGGACGGCAAAGGCAATTCCGAACAGGGCTATCGCGAGCATGAGGCGGTGCAGCGTAGCAACGGTCGTACGGCCTACGGCAGGGTACGAAAGGCCTACCTCGATCGGCGGTCGGCTATGACCCAATCAGCGCGGCAATGAGATCGACAGCAGGTTCCCCGGCTGCAGCAGAAAGGGCATTACAAGCGTCAGCACGGCGAGGATCGCGAACGAAAGCGACCAGGCGCGGGTCGAATATGGCCCGCCTTCGCGCAGGATGAGCCAGAGCAGCGGCACCTGAGCCGCCATGACATAGCGCAGTGGATCGGCCCACAGCAGGCTGGTGTCCTCGCTCACCCAGAACATCGCAGCGAACAGCCAGCCCAGGAAGAAGATCAGGCCGACGGTCATCCACAACCCCAGCGCATCCTCAGCGCGCCAACGGCGATTGGCGACCGCGGCGGCAAGCCGAGGAAGCAGAGGAAGGAATGGCAGCAGAAGACCAATCGCCAGGATAGGAAGCTTCCCCCCCAGGCCGACTGCCAGCTCGGCGGGCTGTGCGATTGCGGTCTCCACCATGCGACCAACCACTTCACTGGTCTGCCACGCTCCGAGGAGGCCCGCCGGCGTCCCATCCCAGAACAGACTGATATTGCGCAATCCCCACACCACAACAGGGATCGCAAAGATGCCTATGGCGGCCCAGTACCAGCCGTTGAGGAGCACGCTCCGGCCCCGATACAGCAAGCGCCAGGCAAGTCCGGCGAAGCCGGCGATCAAGAAGAACGGGCCCATGCTCGCCTTGGACAGGTAGCCGACGGCGGCGAAGACGCCCGCAGCCAGCATGAAGCGATCGTCACGCAGTCCGCGGAGCACGGCCCAAAGCGTCAGCGTGAGCGCGATCACGACGAGGTTCTCGGAGAAGCCCTTCCAGGTCCCGAACAGGATGCCCGTCCATTCGAGACTCACAGCCGCCGCCGCCAGCAAGGCCGCGTCGGTGCCGAACAGGTTGCGCGTCGTCCACCACATGGCGCCGACCGCCAGCCACGAGATCAGCAAGAGCGGCACGACCACCGCGAGCACCTCGTTACCCAGCAGCAGGAAGAACCCGCCCTCGATCAGGGCTAGACCCGGTGCGAAATGGTGCGCAGGTCCGAGTTTCTCGAGACCGAACAGAGCACACAGGTCGAGCAATGCCGGATCGTCGAGATACAGGCCCATGCCGCGCGCCCAGGACATGCCCATTACGAACGATGCGCGGCCATCACAGTCGACCAGTGGCGCTCCGGGATTGAGGACCAGGCCGAATGTGCGCAAGAAGAGACCGGCCACCAACGCCGCGAAAGCGATCAAACGTAGTCGCGGGCTCATGAACTCACTGACCGAGCGGGAAGGCACCGTCGCATCGGGCTGCAAGTCCGCCGGCCTCCAATTCCTGACCCAGCCCAGCAGCACGACGCCACCGGTGCGAGGCGACAGTAGCGCCTCACCACGACCCGTCGCGCGATGAGTAACGCAGCGGCAAAAGGGCCATATTTCCGCTCGGTGCCCACGACGGACTACCGAAGGCGGAAGCGCGTCTAACCTGAAGCGGTGCTAGAGTCCGGTTACTCGTACCGCAATCGCGGAACTCAAATCGTCTGGCTCGTTGACCTCTGCCCCTCCCGCCCCATTGATGACCGCCGCGCCTGAACTGACGCTGCGCCAGGTGCCGCTCGCGTCGATCGAGCGCGCCGATTGGGACCGCCTCCTCTCCATGTCGGCGGCCGCGAC
>DASQLS010000101.1:0-5295 GCA_035629915.1 Candidatus Limnocylindrales bacterium
ACCGCGGCTGGCTGTTGCGTGCCTGAGGGTGACACCCTCGCCCGAATCGCTACGGCACTGTCGCCGGTCCTGACCGGCAAGCGGATCACCTCCGCAAGAGGCCGACCTGGTGGTGCGCAGCTCGAGCGGGTCGTCGGCCAGACGGTCGACTCGGTCGAATCGCGCGGGAAGCACCTGCTGATCGCGTTCGACGGCGGCATGACGCTTCACACTCATCTGGGCCTGCACGGATCGTGGCACCGCTACCGCTCGGGCGAGCCATGGCGGCGTGCTCCGAGCCGCGCCGTGGCCGTGCTCGAAACCTCGGATTGGGTGGCGGTCTGCTTCGATGCTCCGACGGTCGAGCTGATGGACTCGCGGGCGGTCGACCTTCACCCGGCATTGCGACGTCTCGGCCCGGATCTCGCCAGCGACGAAGTCGATTTCGAAACCGCCATGGCTGCACTGCGTGAGCCGGCGCGGACGGACATGGCTATTGGAGATGCGCTGCTCGACCAGCGCGCCGTGGCCGGGCTGGGCAATGTCTATCGCAGTGAGCTGTGTTTCATGGAGCGTCTCGATCCATTTACCCCGGTGTCAGCCGTGGCCGATGAGACGCTGCGCCGGATGCTCGAGCGCGGCTCGACGCTGGTCAAGGCGAACAGCGCCGGTGGCGCGCGGGTGACCACGACGGCCGATACGCCGGGTGACCTGTACGTCTACGGCCGAACCGGCCGGCCGTGCCGCCGATGCAGGACCAGGATCAAATCGGCTACGAGCCGCGCCCGTGAAGGCGGCAATCCACGTCGCACGTACTGGTGTCCGCGCTGCCAACCGCCGCATTCGGGATGATGCACGCGTCGACCCCCAGGAAACCTAGGGCACGTATTTCCACGGCTCGCTGCCGTGGGTCGCGTCGGCGGCATCGAAATAGAGCGTCCCGCCGACAGCCCTGAAGGAGTGCGGGTTCGAGCTTCCTGAGCCGGGATTGATGTCGCCGACGCGACGCGTGCCGGTCGGAGTTCCGTTCGTGCGCCACATCTCGCGACCGTTGATCAGGTTCTCCGCCGGGAAGTACAGGAAGCCGTTCAGCACTTCACCGTCGCTCGCGTCCGAGGTGGCGCTGCCGGGCATGATGTCCATTAAAAGCTTCGTGCCGGCGGCCGTCCCATCACTGATCCACGGCTCCTCGCCGTGCGTGCCGTCATCGACGATGAAGTACAGCTTGCCGCCAACCAGGTCGTTGAAATTGCTCGCGTCGCCTGAATCGGCAAGCGGGCCTGGATTGATGTCCTCGACAAAATCCGTCCCTGCCGGCGTGCCGTCTGTCGCCCACAGCTCGCGACCGCTGGCCAGGTCCGTTGCCTGGAAGAGGATCTTTCCGCCGACCAGGCCCTCCGAGTTCCACGGCCGCGGCTCGGAGCCATCTGGTCCGGTCATGATGTCGGCGAGCATCTCCGTGCCACCAGGCGTGCCGTCGCTGAACCACGGCTCGCGGCCCGTATTGCCGTCGTCGCCCATGAAGAACATGCCGCTGCCCATTGGGGCCATGTAGTGGATTCCTTCCAACTCGATTAGATCGTCCGTCGAGGCGCTCGTTCCGCCGGTCACGAAGAGGATGTCGGCGCTGCCGTCGTTCTTGACGAAGAAGAGCTTGCCGCCGGCAACGGCTCCACCATCCGGCTCCTCTGGGCCCAGGTTCTCGACGATTGTCGTACCGGCCGAGGTCCCGGTCGAGCGCCAAACGGCGAACTCGGAGCCGTCGAATGCCAGGAACACGAGCGCCCCACCGACGATCTCGGGGCAGCACTCGTCCGAGCTTCCGGACCCGGCGTAGATGTCCTTGAGCATCTTGGTGCCCTTTGCGGTTCCATCGGACTTCCACAACTCGACGCCATGAATTCCGTCGTCGGCATAGAAGAAGATCAGGCTGCCGAGCTTCCAGAAGCCGTCCTCAATGGAACCAACGCCATTGGCGGCATTGATGTCCTTGACCATCTTTGTACCCGCCGCGGTTCCGTCGGTCTTCCATAGCTCGCGACCGTGCACGCCATCGTCGGCCTCGAAGTAGAGCTTGGTGCCGACCTTGAAGAATCCGCGCGGTTCCGAGTCACCATTCGGGTTGATGTCGACCAGCATCTTCGTGCCCGCGGTGGTTCCGTTTGTCTTCCACAGCTCGTCTCCGTGGGTGGCGCTGCTGGCGCTGAAGAGGACCGAGGAGCCCAGCGCCGAGAAGCCGCGCGGCTCTGCATCGCCGCTGACGTTGACGTCCTTGAGCATCTTCGGGCCGACTGCGGCGCCGACCGATGATGCGGTGAAGGCGAGCATGAGCAGAGTTGTTGCGAACGCGTAGCGAAGCGGAGCGCGCTTGGCCGAGGGCCGGGTTGCTGGTACGCGGATCACGATCGACGACCTCCAACTGAGGACTGTGCTGGGGTGAACGTAGGCCCAAGCGTCCGTCCCGGAAATCGTGGAAATCCGCAGACTATTGACCGGCGCCGTCGCTCCCAGTCACCCAGTCGCGCGTCAGCTTTGGCGGCCACGAGCGAGCCCATAGCCACGGGACCAGGCCCCACAGCAGGATCAGATAGTCGATCCGAAGGGGCCGCGGGTAGTCGAGCACTATCTCCAGCTGGCGCATGAACTGGGGCCAGGTGGCGAGCGTGAGCACGAACAACACGCCGAGCACCACGAGGCCGATGCGCCACGACGAGCGGGGCATGAACAGCAGCAGCGGCGCGGGAACCCACTTGAGCGCGGTCCCGATTGCCCACGCCACGCCGCCGGCACGCGCGCTGGCCAGCCACGCGAGCCACGGCGTGAGGGCGATGAAGATGTTGATGTTGCCGGTATCGAGGTTTGCCGCCAGCGATGGCGCAAGGAGCGCGACCAGCACGGCCGTGCCGAGCGGCCTGCGGTCATACGCCCATGCGACGGATGCGGCGAAGAGGATGACGTTGGCCAACCGCCAGCCGACCCAGGCAAGGTCCCAAGGAATCAGCGCGAAGGGCAGGAACAGGTACAGCGACCACGGCGCGTAGGCGTAGGGCAGTGCTCCCTCGGATGGCGGCAGGTCCAACCCGGGCACGACCTGGTAGATGTCCTCGCCCGCCAGCCAACGGTGAACGGCGGTCCAGTAGGCGTATGCGTCAGATCCGGCGAGCTCACCGCGCGCCCAGAGGAAGGCAAGCACGAGGCCGCAACTGATGGCCAGCAGCAGGATCGCCAGCAGCCGGCGCGGGTCGCGCAGGCGCGCGGGCAGCGCGCGGGCAAGCGACCATTCGGAATGAGCGACGTCAGTCACGGTTGGGGACGGTAGCGGGCGGGGCTCCGTTCGTCCTCCTCGACCAAACGTGTTGGGCGCCCCCGCCCGCCGCAATCCTAGCGACCGGGCGCAAGTACGCGGCGAAATCCTGCATCACCATCAGCGTGGCATACTCCGCGGGATGACCGAGGGGCATGTCATCATCATTGGTGGCGCGGAAGACAAGGTCCGGGAGCGTGTCATTTTGGCTCGCTTCATTCGGCTTGCCGGCGGCCCGGACGCGCGCATCGCCGTCATCAGCGCCGCTTCGTCGCTCGGCCCGTTGGCCGGCGAGATGTACCGCCGGATCTTCACCGAGATGGGCGCCAGCGATGTCTATCCCATCCACACGACGACGCGCGCGCAATGCGCCGAGCCTACGGCGGTCCGCTCGGTGAGCGATGCGACAGGCGTCTTCCTGACCGGCGGCAACCAGCTGCGCCTCTCGTCGACGATCGGCGGCACGCCGCTTGCGCAGGCCATAGTTCGGCGCCACCGCGAAGGCGCCGTAGTGGCTGGCACGAGCGCGGGCGCCTCCGCGATGAGCACGCACATGGTCGCATTTGGGGCAAGTGGCGCGACGCCCAAACAGCGCATGGTCCAGATGGCGGCCGGACTGGGCATCCTGCCCGGGGTGATCATCGACCAGCACTTCGAGCAGCGGAATCGACTCGGGCGGCTGCTGGCGATCATCGCCCAGAACCCGTCACTGCTCGGGATCGGCATCGACGAGGACACGGCGGGTGTGGTCGGACCCGATCACGTGCTCGAGGTCATCGGCCGGCGCAGCGTGACCATCGTCGACGGAGCCGACTCCGAGACCGACGCCTGGGAGGTGAAGGCACATCGCCCGCTGATGATCAGCAACGTCCGCCTCCACTCGCTGCCGAGCGGCTACCGTTTCGACATGGATAGTCGAGAACGGGTCGCGGCGCCGATGCTCCGGGCGCTGGACGCCGACATCCTCGCGTCCAGCTGACGATCGAGCGGCAGATGGCCAAAGCCGCGGCGCCCCCTAAGAGCACCCAGGCGAAGGCCCGCGGGCCACAGCCGACGCTGCACATCCTCGAGACGCGCGTCCTGCGCGGTCCGAACATCTGGTTTCGCGGCCCGGCGATCGTGATGCTCGTCGACCTCGGCGAGCTCGAAGAGTGGCCGAGCAACAAGATTCCCCACTTCAACGAGGCGCTGCTGCAGCTCATCCCGTCGCTCGACGACCACGCCTGTTCGCTCGGCCGTCGCGGCGGCTTCGTCACCAGGCTCAAGGACGGCACGTGGCTGGGCCACGTCAGCGAGCACATCGCGCTCGAGCTGCAGAGCCTAGCCGGTACCGAGGCGCATATCGGCAAGACTCGCTCGGCGGGCGCAACGGGCCAGTACAACGTCGTTTTCGAGTATCGCGAGGAGGAGGTCGGCCGAGAGGCGGGCCGGATAGCGGTCGGACTGGTCAATTACCTGGTCAACCCCGAAGCAGCGCCATTCGACTTTGCCGACGAGCTGGAGAGCCTCATCCGGCTCGCCGAGCGCAACGCGTTCGGGCCGTCGACCCAGGCGCTCGTCGACGAAGCCGTCTCGCGCGATATCCCGTGGATCCGGCTCGACCGGCACAGCCTCGTGCAGCTGGGCCAGGGCGTCCACCAGCAGCGCATTCGGGCGACGATGACGTCGCGCACGTCGGCGATTGGGGTCGACATCGCCTCCGACAAGAGCCTGACCAACACCCTGCTCAGCTCGGCCGGCATGCCCGTCCCGCGCTCGCAGGTCGTGCGCTCGGCCGATGCCGCCGCCGAAGCGGCCGAGAAGCTCGGCTACCCGGTCGTCGTCAAGCCACTCGACGGGAACCACGGGCGCGGCGTGGCACTCGACCTGCCCGATGAGCAGGCCGTCCGCGACGCGTACACCCTGGCGCGCGAAGAGAGCCGTGGCGGAGATGTCGTCGTGGAGACGTTCGTGCGCGGCAACGACTATCGCGTGCTCGTCGTCGGCGGCAAGCTCGCGGCGGTTGCCGAACG
>DASQLS010000102.1:0-16205 GCA_035629915.1 Candidatus Limnocylindrales bacterium
CAGGTGGGCGGGCACGGCGGCCGCACGGGCGCCCAGCGCACGACCGTCCGACTGCTGCGCGGGCCGCAGGTCGACCTGATGACCATGCCGCCGGGCAGCGCCGGAACATACCTCGTCCACTTCACCGGCTCGGCCGAGCACAACGTCCGCCTGCGCGCGATGGCCCGCGATCGCGGCTGGTCGCTGTCCGAGCACGGCTTCACGAAGATCGACGACGAGAGCGAGCGCGTCACCTTCGCCACCGAGCAGGAGGTCTACGAGTTCCTAGGCCTGCCGTTCATCGATCCGGCGCTGCGCGAGGATCGTGGCGAGATCGAGGCCGCCCTCAAGGGCCAACTGCCCACGCTCATCGCGCGTGACGACCTGGTGGGTGACTGCCACACCCATTCGGAGTGGTCCGACGGGCACGTGACCATCGAGCGGATGGCGGCCGAGGCACGCAAGCGCGGTCTGCGCTGGCAGGTGCTGACCGACCACTCGCAGAGCCTTTCGATCGCGCGCGGCCTTACCCCCGAGCGCGTCGAGCAGCAGCGCCGGATCATCGGCGAGCTGAACGAGGGCTTCGCCCAAGAAGGCACCGACTTCCGCCTGCTCCATGGCTGCGAGATGGAGATCAAGCCCGACGGCACGCTCGACTACGACGACGCGCTGCTCGCCCGCTTCGACGTCGTGGTGGCTTCACTTCACGTCGGCCGCCGCCAGCCACGGGCGCAACTGATGTCGCGCTACCGAACGGCGTTGCGCAACCCCAACGTCGACATCATTGCCCACCCGTCCGGTCGCAAGATCGGCATCCGCGACGATCTCGATCTGGACTGGGACGCTTTCTACCGTGAGGCGGCCGAGACGCGCACCGTCCTCGAGGTGAACGGCTCGGAGGAGCGGCTCGACCTTGACGACCGTCGCGCCCGATCGGCCAAGGAGGCGGACAACCGCTTCACGATCGACTCGGACGCGCACTATCTGCACGAGTTCGACAACCTCGACTGGGGAATCTCGCAGGCACGCCGGGCCTGGCTCGAGCCGGCCAATGTGCTCAATACCCTTCCCGTGGACGACTTTCTGGCCGCAGTAACCGACCACTGACATTCGGGCGGCGGTACATTTCGTCACGCGATGGCTGATGCAGGGCTGCTGAACGACGGCTTCCCCGCCGACCCGTCGATGGCGTCACGTAGCCGCGAGCTGTGGCGCCGGATGACCGCCACCCCGGCGATACCGATGACCATCGCCCTCTTGCTCGGCCTGTACGCCATCGATGCCAAGAGCTTCTGGTTTGACGAGGGATTCTCCGTCGGCATGTCGCGCCTACCGACTGAGCAGCTTCTCGAGCGCATGCAGAACTTCGAGATGCAGTTCTCTCCCTACTACCTCGCACTTCATGCTTGGTTCGCGCTGGGAGAAAGCGAGGCCGTCATCCGTGGGCTATCGGTCGCCTTCGGGGTGATCGGAGTTGCTGCGACCTTCTACGTGGGTCGTCGTTACGGGGTCGCGTTCGCGGCCGCACTCATCCTTGCTGTCTCGTCGATGTTGATTGAGTACGAGCAAGAGGCGCGCGGCTACACCATGCTCGTTGCCGGTAGCGCCGTCTCCACTCTCCTATTCTTGCGCCTGCTCGAGCGGCCCGGGCGACTGCGGGCACTGCTCTATTTCCTCGCCGGCGCTGCCCTGATCTACGTGTTCCCGCTTGGCGCACTGGTCGTCGTCGCGCACGGCCTGTGGCTCGTCGTGGACGCACGCGACCTGCCTCGCGCGCTGCGGGCGCGAATCGGGTTGATTTTTCCGGCAATTGCCGTGGCTTGGATCCCGATGCTCCTCTTTGCCCTGACGCATCCGCAGATCCAATGGATGACTCCAACCACGCTCGAGGATGTCACCGCCGCGGCGCTGCACCTATCCGGCGGATGGATCCTCCTGGCACTCATCGTCGTCATGCTCGCGACCGGCATGCGCCGCGACCTTCCGGCTCTTTGGCTACTGGTGCCGCTGATCGGAACCATTGCGATCACACTGCTGATCCAGCCTGTCCATCAGGCACGCTACTTCATTGCCATCCTGCCGCCGGCGGCGATCATCCTGGCCCGGAATCCGCGTATCGCCGTTGTCGGCCTCGTCGCTCTGTCTCTGGCGACAGTCTCGGCCGTCTACTCGGAACGACCGAAGGCCGATTGGCGCAGCGCGGCTGCGTACGTCGCGTCCGAAGTCCAGCCGGGTGACGGCATCGTCTTCGCGCCGAGCTTCATCCGGACGACCTTCGGCTACTACGCGCATGTTGGAGATCCGCTCTTTGCCGCGTCGCCCTGGAAGCGCTCCGACTTGACGGGTGGGCCTCCAGACATCCCAGGCATCTTGGCTCGCGAACGCATCTGGCTGGTCAGGAACGATAGGCCCGAGATGCCCGATAGCGTCCGGAATGCCCTCGCAACGTTCTCGGTCGCCGAGACACGCGATTTCTACAAGGGCAAGGTTTTGGTCGATCTCCTGGTCAAGCCGCCTCTATAGCCCTGGCGGAGTGCACGGGTTGCGCGTCTGATTACCTTCGGTTGATGTCGAGGCGCTGGCCGTATTTCGCGTACGTCTTCGCCGTTGCGCTGCTCGGGATGGTCGCGCTCGGTGCGGCGCTCGAGCTCAGCGCGCAGCTTAACGTCCTGTGGACGCGCTTTCCGGGGCCCGCCGGATTGCGAAACCTGATCGTCCTCCTCGTGCTCGGGGCGCTTGGGCTCGCGGGTCTCGTTGGCGTTGCCAGGCTGCCGCGCAGATGGGCACTGCTGATCGCCGTCGGTGCGCTGCTGGCAACTCGCCTCGCCGCTCTGATCTGGGTCGAGCCGGCGCTCGTCCGGGACATGCAGGCGTATGACTCGCTCGCCCGCGGCGTTCTCGCAGGGGAGTGCTGTTTCGGGGATCGACCGATGGGCTACCCGATGCTGCTCGCAATCCCGTATGCGCTGGGCCTGCCCGGCGAGCTGGTTGGCTTCGTGTTCGCCATTGCCGCGGCGCCACTGTTATGGCTGCTCGGCCGCGCCGTGGCCGACGAACGCAGCGGCGCGGTCGCTGTCTACATCTACGCCGTTGCGCCGTCGCTCGCCCTGTTCAGTGGCGTGCTGATGACCGAGACTGTCTATGCGACCGCGCTCCTCGCGGCGCTGGTCCCGTTCGTCGGCGGCGTCAGGGAAGGCTCGGCAGCGCTGAGTGGGTTGCTGCTCGGCGCGAGCCAATACATCAGGGCGACGAGCGTCTACCTCGCGCCGGTCTTCCTGGTCGCGATGATCCGCCGCCGGGCATGGAAGGCGGCCGGCGCGTTCTCGGCCCTGCTGATCGTCGCCCTCCTGCCGGTGATCGTCGCCACTGGCGGCGTCAGCACGTCAACGATCGGCGGCCTGTCGCTGATGATGGGCACCAACCAGGCGAGCGACGGCTGGTACAACGAGCCGGACGTCGCCCTGTACGCGACGTGGGGCGACGATCGCGAGCGGCTCGCGGTCGACGAGGCGGTCCGCCGAGTGGCCAGCGATCCGCGCGGCTTCGCCGAGCTCGCCGTGCGCAAGTCTCACGCGATGTGGACGCAGGAGCACTACGGCGTGACCTTCGCCATGACCGACGCGGGAGCGTCCCAGGCGGATCAGGCAGCGGCGTTCCTGGCCAGCCAATTCGTGTACACGCTGATCCTGATTGCCGCCGTGGTGACTGGCTGGCGGCTGCGCCACGGTCGACCGCTGCTCGCCTGGCTGATCCTGGGCATTTTCGTCTCGGTCGGCGCCATTCACATCTTCGCCGAGGTCCAGCCGCGCTATCACGCATACGTGGTGCCGCTGTTCATAGTTCTCGCCGCCCCCGCAATTGCGCGGCTCGCCCGAAGGCGAGAACCCGCGTCAATCTGACGACGCTGGCTCCTCGGCCGGCGCTTTGGCCGTCGCCGGTGCGTCGGCGGTCGTCCGTGCTGGAAATCGTGCCTCGAGCGTTGCCTGGTTGCGGCTGACCGAGCTGAACGTGAGGACGACCATGGTGACGAGTGCGATCAGCGCGATCGCCGTGCCAACGATCAGGACGCCGACGCCAGACAGGCCGATAAGCAAAGCGATGACCGCCGCGAGAACCCCGCCGACCATCGCGGTGATCAGGCCGACCAGCCCCAGCGACGTGCTGAGCCCGTACAGGATGTCGCCGAGCGACGAGCTCGACTGCGGCCCATAGGCAGTCAGCACCGACGGGATGTCGTCGTTGGTAGCCGTCGTGAGGTATGGCACAACCGGCGGAGCAATCTCGGTGTATGCGTGGCGGATGCGCGCCATGCCGTGGACGTGGCGCAGGTCGTCGGCGCCGGTGCCCGCGACGCGCACAAAAGTCAGCAGGCCAATCACGAAGTCGAAGGCGAGGACGACGGCGGTGATGACCAGGAAATCCGAGGCGAAGGACATCGCCTGGGCAAGCAGCGCCAGTCCCACGAATGACATCGACAGGAAGGCAAGGAACATGCCGCCCCGTGTGAAGGCCTCGTTGTAGACGAGCGACCTGCCGGCGAGCAGGCTCCAGTGCTCGGTGGCGAGGATCTGCACGGCCCGCGGATCGCTGAGCGACGTCACCGGCTGGGGCGCCGGCGCGTCCTCGCCTTTGGGGGTGGCCGGGTCGGATGGTGGAGTGTTGACTGGCGGTTCAGCAGTCATTGTTTCGTCCTCGTCAGCTGCCTTGTCGGCGGATGCTAGCCAGCGCCCGACGGCACGACCAGAACCTTGCCGGCATGTCGGGCCGACTTGCCGTCCAGCAGGGCCGCTGCTCCCTCCAGGTCAACCGTTTGACTGACGATCCGATCCATGTCCAGTCGACCGGCGGCCATCAGCTCGATCACTCGACGTGCTGAAGCTCGTCGCCGGCGAATGGCGTGACCGTCACCACTGCCACCTCGGCGAGCAGAGCGCGCCACGACTCGCGCAGGCCGGCGTGATTCGCCGTTGCCGTTTCAGCCATCGCCCGATGCTACCGGCCGATGCCCAGGATGAGCTGGGCGATCAGGAAGTAGCAGACGAGCCCTGTGGCATCAACGAGAGTGGTGATGAATGGCGCGCTCATTACCGCCGGATCGAAACCGAGCCGCCGCGCCAGCAGCGGCAGCAGCGAGCCGACCAGCGTGGCCAGCGTGCACACCGCGACCAGCGTGAGCGACACCACGGCCGCCATCTGGGTGTTGATGAACAGGGCTGTGGGGACGTAGGCAAGGGCACCGAGCATCAGCCCGAGGAGCAATCCCACCCGGCTCTCGCGCAGCACGACCAGGGCCACGTCACTGCTGCGCAGCTCGCCCACGGCGAGGGCACGCGTCACGGTCGTCGCCGACTGCGAGCCGGCGTTGCCGCCGGTGCCGATCACCAGCGGGATGAAGAGGGTCAGCGTCACCACCTCAGCGAGCGTCGCCTCGAAGACGTTGAGCACGTTGACGGTCAAGGTCGCGGCGACGATGAGCGCCAGCAGCCAGATCACCCGGCTGCGCGCCAGGCCGAGCACCGACACGGACAGGTAAGGATGTTCGAGCGGCTCGGAACCGCCGGCGCGGGCAACGTCCTCGGTCTGCTCCTCCTCGAGGATCTGCATCGCGTCGTCGACGGTGACCATGCCCACGAGCCGGTTCTCGGTGTCGACGATGGGCAGCGCGAGGAGGTTGGCCTCCTGGATCAGTCGGGCGACCTCCTCCTGGTCCTGGTCGACCCTGGCCGAGTAGACGTCCTGGTTCATCAGCTCGCCGACCTGGTCCTGTGGATCGGCCAGCACCAGGTCGCGCAGGCCGAGGGCGCCGACCAGCCGGCGAGCGTCATCGGTCACGGGCAGGGCATAGATCGTCTCGGCGGTCGCGCCGACGCGTCGCAGCCGGGCGAGCGCGTCGCCGGCCGTCTGGTTGGCCTTCAGGTTGACGACCTCGGGCGACATGACGCGCCCGGCCGAGTTCTCCGGATAGCCGAGCAGTGTTGCGGTCAGCACCCGTTCGCGCGGCGACAGCCCTGCCAGCAGCTGCTTGGCGACCTTGGCCGGCATCTCGTCCACGAGCCGCGCCCGGTCATCGGGGTCCATGTCCTCGAACAGCTGGCGAACGCTGTTGTCGCGCAGGCCTTCGAGCAGCTCCTGCTGGAAGAGTGGGTCGAGCATCTCGAACACCTCGAGCGCGCGATCCTTGGCGAGCAGCCGGAAGGGCACCGCACGGTCCGGCGGCGGCAGGCGGGCAAGCTCGTCGGCGATCTCGAGCGGATCGGCCTGGCCGAGCCATTCGTTGAGCGCCTCGATGTCGCGCGAGGCGACGATGTCGGGCATGGTCATCTGTCGATCGTTTCCTGGCGCCGAGTAGCTCGACAGGGGTTGTGCGGATGGCGCGGGCTGTCAACCGTGGCGGGAGGACCTGCCCTGTCGGCGCATCTTAGACCCGTCAGCGGTGCGTTCGACTTACTGGATTGCCGGCTCTGCCTCCGGTGTGGCGAGCAGGACGGAAACGCGGCTGACCGGCAGCGCCGCGAGACGTCCGAGCTCCGCGACGGCGGGCGCCGACGAGGCGTCGAGGAGCAGTAGCCAGGTGCCGTCATCGGGCACGAAAACGGAGCGAATGAGGCGCACGACGACGTCCTCGCGGGTCAGTTCCTCGCATGCCGCGCGCGACCGGTCGGTGAGCGCCCGAATGTCCTCGTACCCGTTCCTGGTCGGCTGGAGCTCGACCATGTAGCGCCCCAGCCGAGGCTCGCCGCGGTGCATCTCCATCGGCCCGACTCTACGTCTGCCTTCCCCGCCGGCAAATAGTGGAAACCCACAGAGATTTGTGCAGTGGTCAGCGATCGGTTCGACTGGTCAGCGCTGGCTCATGTGGCCGACCAGCTCGCTGCGCGAGCGAAGGCCGAGCTTGGCGTAGATGCTCGACAGGTTCGCCTCAACCGTGCGAACAGAAACGAACAGGCGCGCGGCGACCTCCTTGTTCGACATGCCCTGGGCGACGAGCTCGGCGACTCTTCGCTCGGTCTCGGTCAGGTCCGTCGAGGCCGCTGTTCGGCCGGGGATTCGCGCCAGCTCCTGCGCCGCGCGTTCGGCCCATAGGGGAGTGCCCAGCATGTCGAAGATCTCGAGTGCCTGGGTCAGCGCCGCCCTCGCCTCGCGCCGCTTCTTCGCGCGGCGGAGAGTTGCGCCCATCGCCAGCAGCGTACGGCCGCGCTCGAGCGGCTGGGGCGATCGCTCGAGCTGGGTCAGGGCGCGGTCGAAGTGTACGAGTGCCGCGTCCGGGTCGCCACTGTGCGAGGCGAGAAGGCCGCGGCAGCGCTCGGCCATGCCCATGATCGTCGGGTGGTCGAAAGCGGCGGCCCGCTCGGCCAGGTCGTCGATCATCGCCTCTGCACCCGCCCCGCCGACCGCGATGCGTGCCTCTATCGCGTCGCCATGAACGGGCCGCACGCCCGGGTTGCGGTAGCCCATCCGATCGACCATCGCCGGAACGTCGGCAAGTGCCGCGTGGGCAGCCTCGGAGTTGCCGAGCGACAGCTCGAGCAGCCCGAGCGCCCACAGGTTGAGGACCTCGAAGACCTTGCTGCCGCCGAGCGCCGCCAGGCGAGCGCCTTCGACCGCGTAGTCGCGGGCGCTGTCGACGTGGCCCAGGTACGACCCCGCGAGTGCTGCCGAGAACAGCGCGCTGGGGGTCTGCCAGCGTGACTGCTGGTGAACCACGCCGGTCTCACGGGCGCGCTCCTCGGCGCGAGCGTAGTTGCCCGCCCGACACTCCAGCTGCGTCAGATGAATGAGCAAGGCACCGCGGTCGAGCTCATCGCCGAGCTCCTCGGCAGTGTCGTAGCTCGCCTCGAGCAGGCTGCGCGCCTCGTCCAGGCGGTCGCCGTACATCAGCCGCAGGCCGTAGATCTCGCGCGGGCTGTAGTTGTTCGACGGCCGGGGCTGGTGCTGCTCGAGCTCGACCGCACGCTCGAGCAGGCCCGGCTCGATCGCGCCGGTATAGGTCTGGTAGTGGCACAGCGTGCCCAGGCTCTCGATCAGGATCGCCTGGTCGCCGGCTGCCTCGGCCAGCCGGCAGGCGAGGGCGGCGTGATCGAGCGCCGTCGGGATGTCTCCGGACAGCATCGTCATCTCGGCCGCAAGCTGATGGGCCTCCGCGGCACGAACGTCGCGCGGCCCGGCCTCGGCGATAGCCTGCTGACACAGCTCGAGCGCGCGTGCGGCATCCTGCTCGCGCAGTCGCGCGAGACCGAGCAGCACTCCGGCTCGAGTTGGTCCGGCCGGCAGCTCCTCGAGCAGCGGCTCGAGATGCCCCCGCGCGCGGGCAGTGTCGCCGTGGCGCAGCTCGTAGCCCGCCGCCTCGAGCATGCGCCGCTGGACGGTCTCGCGCAGCTCCGGCGGCGTCAGCCGGAGCGCCTGCTCGGCCAGCTCCGCCGCAGCTCCAATCGCGCCGCGTCCGGCGGCCTGCTCCGCAGCCTCGTGGAGTGCGATAGAAACGTCTTCCGATGGGCCGTCGGCACTCAGCGCAAGGTGCCGGGCACGTTCCTCGCCACCGACCAGGTCGGCCAAACGGGCGTGCATGCGCCGTCGCGCCGGGGGCGGCAGCAGCGTCGTCGCGCCGGAAGCGAGAAGCGGATGCTCGAAGCGCAGCCGGCCGGACGAGTCGTATTCGAGGACGCCGGCGCGGAGTGCCTCATCGACTGCGTCGGCGCAACCGGCCGCCTCGATCGTGGACGGCTTAGGGTCGGACAGCGCCGAGACGACCGCGAGCAGCTCCTGACCGGCGCGCGACAGCCCGCTCAGCCGGCGGCGGACCGACTCCTGGAGCGAGGTGGGCAGCGGCAGGGAAGTGCCCGGCTCGATCGGTGTCGGCTGGTCGGTCAGCGCGCGCGCCAGCTCGAGGGCGTAGAACGGGTTGCCGCCCGATCCGTTGGCGATGCGTTCCATGACGCTGTGCGGGAAGGTCGTGCCCAGCCGCTCGCGGATGACGTCGTGCAGCGAGTCTGCGTTGAGTGGTCGCACTCCGACTCGCTGCAGATCGTCACCGTGACGCTGCTCCAACGCGTCCACGAACGGCAGGCGCTGGGTCCGGTTCGATTCGAGGCGCCGAGTGGCGAGGATCGACACCCTCGCATCGGCCAGGCGACGGACCGAGAAGGTGAGTGCCTCGACCGAGGCCTCGTCGACCCACTGCAGGTCATCGATCGCCAGCAGCACCGGGCCGTCGTCAGCCAGCAGACGCAGCGCGGTCAGGGTTGCCGCGAGCACCGTGCGCTGCTCGGCCTGTTCGCCGGGTGTGTCGAGCAGCAGCGCCACTTCCAGCGCTCGGCGCTGCGGCGCGGGCATGCGCGAGCCGATGTCGGTCAGGGTCGCGCCAAGCACGTCAGTGAGCGCCGCGAACGAGAGCTGGGTCTCGCCACTCGCCGGGCTGGAGGCGAGAACCCGGATGCCGCTCGCGCGCGCGACCGCCTGGCCGTGCCGCCAGAGCGTCGTCTTGCCCATGCCCGGTTCGGCCTCGAGCAGCAGTGCGGCGGGCGCGGCGGCGCCCTTGGCGAGGGCGCTGATCGCGGCCAGCTCGCGTTCGCGGCCAAAGAGCTCCGCGGCCGACGACTTCATCGTCGCCGGAAAGTACCACCACTCATCAACGGCTCAGCACGGCTGACGCGCCCAACCCCGGTGACGTTTGACACTCTTCGCGAAGCGGTGGTACAAGAGGACGGCATCCCAACGATTCGACCGGGGCCGCTCGCGCGCGCCCGGCGGACACCTTTGCGAAGGACCGATATACCCGCATGAGCTTTTCGATTACCGACGGCGGCGCCAGCCCGGCCATCAATGCCACCCGACTCAAGCGCCAGCTGGTCGAGCAGGCGATCGACGCCGCTACGGCCGCCGATTGGGAGACCGCCGCCGACCTCAACCGGCGCATCATCGAGCTGAGCACCGACAGCGAGGCCGAGAACCGGCTGGCCAAGGCGCACTGGGAGATGGGCGAGCTCTCGATTGCCCGCGAGCACTACCAGGCGGCCCTCGCGCTCGATCCCACCAACCGCATTGCCGAGCGCAACATCAGCCGGCTGCGGATGCTGCTTGCCGAAGCCGGCAAGAAGACCGTTGCCGCCCAGGCGGGAAGCAAGGCGCCGGTTTCGATCTTCGTCGAGGAGACGGGCAAGACCGGCTTCGCTCACCTGGTCGACCTGGTCGACCCGAAGCAGCTGGCCCAGGTCAACCCGGGCGACCTGGTCGAGCTCGCGCCCGCCGGCGCGCGGCTGGCAGCCAAGTCGAACGGCCGGCACATCGGCTACGTCGAGCCCCGTGTGGCCGCCCGACTGCTCAAGCTGATCGCGGAGGGCAACAAGTACACCGCGGGCGTGACCAGCCTCGGCGAGCACGACGTCCGCATCATCATCCGCGAGACGTACCAGGATCCGGCCAACTACGGCAAGGTCTCCTTCCCGACCGCTGCCAAGGTGAGCGACATGCGTCCCTACACCAAGGGCACGCTGGTTCGCGAGGAGATGGATCTTGAGGACGAGCTGGAGCTCGATGACGAGGACGATGAAATCGAGGACATCGGTCGGGTAATCCCGGCGGACGTCACCGAGGACGAGGCCTTCGTCGACGAAGAGGCCGTAGAAGGCGACGACGACACCGAGGAGTAGCCGCTCCCGGTCGCTTCGTGGTTCTAAGCCCCCGAGGTTCGCTGCTCTGAGTCACCCAGCGACTCAATCGTCCGCTGAGACGGCCTGCGACGTCCATTGACGAGCCCCCAGCCGAGCAATGAGTCAGCTGCTGACTTGAATCTCCGCCGTAGGCATCGATTCGACGGCTTGATCCTCAGCGCCAGTCGTTCGGCGGACGAATGAGCCACCCAGTGACTGAATGGCGGCGCGACGAGTGCTCGTCGTCCGACTGCGCACCCGACGCAAATCCCGTCCGCCCAGGCAGCTGATCGAACCAGACTGAGGGCGTCCCTCGTCGGAAGCTCGCGCGCGCGGCAAGGGATCGCCGACGGACTCGGTCATCCAGGCACCATCGTCGGGCCTCGCCGGACGAGATTTGCATCCGACGCGTTCCGGCGCTCACGGGGCGACTTTCGGCCCGAGGGCGGTGCGGTCCTATTTGCTGAGTGGGCGGAGGTGCTCCGCGACTAGACTCACGAGTCGATGGCGGACCCGCTTTCCTCCCTGATCCGGCCCAATCCGGGGCCGCAGCTGCCCATCTTCGAGCGCTTCGCACCGCCCCCGGCGGATAACGTCGTAGCGTCCGAGATAGCGGCTCGGAGTGCGCCGGGCGATGTCGTGATCGACCTCCATGGTCGCGGCGGCTGGATCGCGCGCAGCGCCATCGCCGCCCTGCGCCGGGTCTACTCGTGCGAGTCGACGGCTTTGACCCGGTTGCTGGCCGAGGTCGTGCTCCGTCCGCCCGACCTGCGCCACTTCGACGCCGGCCTTTCGCAGGTGGCCACTCATCCGCGCGGCGAGGTCGAGCTCAAGCGCGGCCTCGAGCAGATGTTCACCAGCCGCTGCCCCACGTGCGGCAGGCCGGTGGTGGTCGAGGAGTACATCTGGGACGTTGGCGCGAAGGCGCCGTCGCGCAAGGTCTTCCGGTGCTCCTTCTGCCGCGAGCAGGCGCGCGCCGGTGAGTCACGTACTGAACCCGTCGACGACCAGGACATCCGCCTGGCGACCGAGATCGAGGACAAGCCGGCTGCCTGGGCCATCCTGCGCTCGCGATTTCCGATCCTCGACCCCAACCAGACGCTGCCCGACGAGCTGCTCGAGCTGTACACGCCGCGCAGCCTGGTCGCCCTCGAAGCAATCGTCACCCGGCTCGACAACGACCTCAAGGCGCCGTCGGTCGATGCCGGGCTGAAGCTCGGCCTGGTCCACGGACTCCTCTCGGCGAGCCGACTGAACGGCTATCCGGGACGCGTGGCCGCGCTGCGCATTCGGCATGGCCACGTCCAGCAACCCACCTCTCGGGCGTGGCGCGAGCGAAATCCGTGGTTCGCCTTCGAGGAGGGCTGCCGCGTCGTGCGCGAATTCATCGCCCGTGTCGAGATCGGCGCCGGCACTTTTCAGCCGCGTCCCGGCGACGACATGGAGGCGCTGATCGACGGCACGGCCAATGTCGTTTTGCGCACCGGCGCGGCCTCGACGCGTGGCAACGAGCCGCGCTTCTCATCGCGCCGGCCGGTGCTTCCCGGCCGCCTGGATCCGCGCTCCCGAGTTCGACTCGTGCTGACCCAGCCGCCGCTGCGCTGGTCGGTCGAGAACGCCTCGTTCGCGTACTTCGCGACCTCGATCGTGCTCGGCCGGCACGCGGCGGCGGACCTGCCGCTGGAATGGGTCTTCGGACCGCCGCCGCCCAACGACCGTGGCCGCGAGGCGACCGCGTTGCGCCGCTCGCTGATGGCCGTCCGCCCGGTCATGGCACGCGATGCGCGAGCGATTGTGACGCTCGATCGCGGCGGAGCGTCGGGCCTGGTCGCCGGCGTGCTCGGCGGCGTCGGGGCCGGCTTTCGGCTCAACTCAGCGCTGCTTGCGGAGCAGGGCAACCAGATCGCCGGCGTGCTCGAGTTCGATTTCGGGCCGACAAACGGCGACGAAGATGTGCGCCCCGAGCTGGCGGACCTGCCGCGCGCCGATCCGGACAAGCCGTTCGCGCTCGCGGACGTCGAGCGCGCGGTCAGCCAGGTCGCGGTCAACGTTCTCCAGGCGCGCGGCGAGCCGTGCGGTGGCGAGCGTCTGCTGGGCGAGGTGCTGATCGGCCTTGATCGCCTCGGCCACCTGCGCCGGCTCGTCGCGACGCAGACGTTCAGCGAGACCGAGGCTGCCAGTGAGCTGCCCGGCTCGCCGGACCTGAACGGCAATTTGGCGCCCACGGCCGAGGAACCGGCGCCGGCCGATGGCGAACCACAGGCAGAAGTTGAGCCGGGTGAAGGCGAGCCAGCCGACGACGACGACGACGGGGTGCCCGACTGGGCCCTCGGCTCGACGTCGGCGACCGATCACGTCCGTCTGCTGATGGAGATCGTGATGGGCGAGCTGCGCCGGCCAGATCATCCGCGACTGATCGAGGTCGAGCCCGGCCGCTGGTGGCTGCGCAATGAGAAGGACCTGGCCCAGGCCCGCCCGCCGCTGTCCGACCGGCTCGAGTGGGCCGCGTTCGGGCTGCTGTCGACATCGCAGGGCATCGACGAGTCGACCTTCTTCGAGCGCGTCGCAAAGATGTTCGGCGGCCACGACACGCCAGATCCGGAGCTCGTGCGGGCCGTGCTCGAGAGCTACCGCGATCCCAGCTCGAACGTCATCGCCCTGCGGCCGCAGGACGGGCTGTCGGATCGACATGTCGAGCACGGCGAGCTGGTTGGGCTGCTGGTCGAGTACGCGCATCGCATGGGCCTGCGCTGCCACGTGTCGGCCAAGGAACGCCGGCGCAGCTATCGCGGCGCGACGGTGGGCGATCTGCTGTCGGACGACGAGCAGCGAGCCTACGTGCCGTTGGTCGCCCCGGGCGACGTGCACACGCTCGAGCAGATCGACTGCATCTGGTACCTGCGCGGCAAGGCCACGTTCATGTTCGAGGTCGAGTGGACGGCGATGCTCACCGACGCGCTGCTGCGCCGCGGGCCGCGCATACCGGCCGACGAGACCGTGGTGCGCTTCCTCGTGATTCCGCCAGAGCGAGCAGAGCTGGTGCGCTTCAAGCTGTCGCGCTCGCCGCTGTTGCGGCGAGCGCTCGACGAGCAGAACTGGCATATCCTCAAGTCGGATCACCTGCGTCGACTGGCCGCCCGCGAAGAGGTCGGCCTGGATCAGATGGCACCGATGCTGGGACTCGATCCGGAGATCGAAGGCGAAGCCGAACAGCTCGCGCTCTTCGGCTGACCGGCTCAGGTCAGCCTCACGGAGGGAAACAGCGTTGACCGATCTACTCGTTCGCAGCCAGGCAGTCGACCTGGCTGATCGCTTCTGGCAGTGGTTCCTGGCTCGTCAGCCGATCTACGCCACCGTCCTCGGTGACGACCGATACGACGACCGGTTGCCCGACCCGTCCGCCCAGGGCCGCGCCGAGGAAGTCGCCGCGCTCAAGGGCTTCCTGTCCGACGTCAAGGAGATGGATCGCCAGGGCCTCGACCAGGAGGACGTGATCACCCTCGACATGCTCGAGGTCGTCGCTCGCATCTGGCTTCGCCAACATCAGCACGATGTCCACCACTTCGAGGCGATGGACCAGATGGCCGGCCCGCAGAACCTGCCCGGCGACCTGTCCCGTTTCCAGCGCGTCGACACGCCTGAGCGGATCGATCGGCTCATCCGCCGGCTCGAGGCATTTCCGCAGTACCTCGCCGAGCACCGCGCCAACCTGCTCGATGGCATCGCCGCCGGCCGGACCGCGGCCGCGCCGGTCGTCGCGCGCGTGATCGAGCAGACGCGCCGCGCTGTCGAGGCACCGGTCGATGAATCACCGCTTTTGATCGCCCATCCGGAGCTCGACGACGAGTCACGCCAACGCATCCGCGCGGCGATCGAGGAATACGTCGCGCCGGCACTCGTCGATCACCTGGCCGCGCTCGAGGGCTACGCCGAGTTCGCGCGGACCGGGGAGGGGATCTGGGCGCTGCCCGACGGTCGCGAGCTGTACGAGACGATGATCCTCGCCTCGACCACGCTCGAGGAGACGCCCGAGGCGATTCACCAGTACGGGCTCGACCAGCTCGAGCTGATCCGCGAGGAGACGGTCGGCATCGCACGCGAGCTGGGCTTCGACGACGTCGCGTCGATGCGCCGGGCGCTCGAGTCGGAGAAGTCGAACTACGCGGCGGACAGCGCCGAGATCGTCGAGCGAGCGCGGCGCCAGATCGAGAAGGCCAACGCGGCCGCACCCGCGCTGTTCGGCCGCCTGCCCAAGGCGCCGTGCGAGGTTCGCGCGGTCGAGCCGTACCAGGAGGCGGAGGCGCCGCCGGCGTTCTATTTCCCGCCGGCGCCGGATGGCTCCCGCGGCGGCATCTACTTTGTGAATACGTACCAGCCCGAGAATCGGCCGCTGTATCGGCTCGCCGCCACGACCTATCACGAGGCGACGCCCGGCCATCACTTCCAGATCGCGATCGAAGGCGAGCTGGACGATCTGCCCGACTTCCGCCGCTTCGGCTCGCGCCTCACCGGCGCCGCCTACCCCGAAGGCTGGGGCCTGTACAGCGAGCGGCTGGCCGACGAGATGAACCTGTACGAGAGTGCCTGGGAGCGTCTCGGCATGCTCGACGCCCAGGCCTGGCGCGCAGCCCGACTCGTAGTCGATACCGGCATCCACGCCTTCCGCTGGAGCCGCGAGCAATCAGTTGAGTTGCTGATCACGGTTGGCCTCTCGCGGCTCGAGGCGGAGACGGAAACCGACCGCTACATCGCCTGGCCCGGCCAGGCGCTGGCGTACATGACCGGCATGCGCGAGATCGTCGCGCTCCGCCGTCTGCTCGAGGAGCGTGACGGCGATCGCTTCGACATCGTCAACTTCCACGATGAGCTGCTCGGACACGGGACGCTGCCCTTGGCCACACTGCGCCGCGAGCTGCCCGGATGGGTCAAGCCGCGCGACTGACTCGGCGCCCGGCTGATCGCGCGCAGTAGATGCGCGTCCTGATCTTTGGCGCGACCGGCAACATCGGCCGGCACGTGCGCGAGGAGGCGCTGGGCGCCGGCCACGACCTCGTCCTGTTCGCGCGCGACCCGGCCAAGCTCGATCCGCTCGAGGACGGCGAGCAGTCCGTTGCCGGCGACGTGGCCGACGCGGACGCCGTGCGCGACGCGATTGATGGCATCGAGGCCGTGATAAGCGTCCTCGGGCCGCGCTCGAACAGTCCCGAGCAGGAAGAGGTGTTCGTGGCCTTCGCGAGCGCACTGGTCGCTGCGATGCAGGCACGCGGCGTCGCGCGGCTGGTGACTCTGTCGGGCGCGGCCGTGCGCGTGCCGGGCGAGAACAAGCGACCCCTGGATCGACTGGCGAGCCTGGTCCTCGGCAAGGCCGTGCGTCACGTCGTTCAGGCCAAACAGCGCGAGCTAGACATCATCGCCGCGAGCCGGCTCGACTGGATCGCGCCGCGTCCGCCGCGCGTCGTCGACGGCCCGCTCACCGGGGAGTATCGAGTGGGCGATCACTCGGTCGGGCCGCGATCGCGCATCTCGACACCTGACCTGGCCGAGTTCATCGTCGCCTGCCTGACCGACGACGAGCACCTC
>DASQLS010000103.1:0-8344 GCA_035629915.1 Candidatus Limnocylindrales bacterium
CGATCACCCACAACGGACGATGAACTCCGCCGAATGACATGTTCAATTCAAGGTGTCCTGGGTGAACTGAGACGCGACCAAACGGGAGGCACCATTCATGGGTTTTGATCTCAGGGATCGCAGCTTCGTCAAGCTCCTCGACTTCACGCCGCAGGAGATCAAGTTCCTGCTCAAGCTGGCGACCGATTTGAAGGCCGCCAAATACGCCGGCTACGAGCAGCCACGCCTCAAGGGCAAGAACATCGCGATCATCTTCGAGAAGACATCGACGAGGACGCGCGTCTCCTTCGAAGTCGCCGCCTACGACCAGGGCGCCCACGTCACCTATCTCGGCCCAAGCGGAACACAGATCGGCCATAAGGAGTCGATGAAGGACACGGCGCGTGTCCTGGGCCGCATCTACGACGCCATTGAGTACCGCGGCTATGGACAGGAGATTGTCGAGGAACTCGCCAAGTACGCCGGCGTGCCGGTCTGGAATGGGCTCACCGACGAGTTCCACCCGACGCAGATCCTGGCCGACGTGCTGACGATGACCGAGCACAGCTACAAGAACCTGCCTGAGATCGCCTTTTGCTACCTCGGCGACGCGCGCAACAATATGGGCGACTCGCTCATGGTCGGCGCGGCCAAGCTCGGCATGGACGTGCGGCTGGCCGCACCGAAGAGCCTGTGGCCGGATGAGGACCTGGTGAAGACGTGTCGCACGCTGGCCGAGCAGACAGGCGCCCGAATCACCCTCACTGATGACCCAGCCGAGGGAGTCAAGGGCGCTGACTTCCTGTACACCGACGTTTGGGTCTCGATGGGCGAGGAGTCGGCCAAATGGGACGAGCGGGTGAACCTGCTCAAGCCGTACCAGGTCAACGGCGAGCTCGTCGCGAAGACAGGCAATCCACAGACGAAGTTCATGCATTGCCTGCCGGCTTTCCACGACCGCAACACCAAGGTTGGCGAAGAGATGTACGAGCGCTTCGGAATGGAAGGCCTGGAAGTTACCGACGACGTCTTCGAGTCCGATCGATCGATCGTCTGGGACCAGGCGGAGAACCGGATGCACACCATCAAGGCGATCATGGTCGCCACGCTCGGCGCCTGACCGGTCGCCATGAGAGTCGTGGTTGCGCTCGGCGGAAACGCCCTCCTGAAGCGCGGCGAGCCGATGACCGCCGAGCGACAGCGCGCCAACATCAAGGTCGCCGCGGCCGCGCTTGCCCGAGTGGCGAAGGACCACGAGCTTGTCGTGTCGCACGGCAACGGACCACAGGTCGGCCTGCTCGCGCTCCAGGGCGAGGCGTACAAGGACGTCGAGGCGTACCCGCTCGACATCCTCGGCGCCGAGACGCAGGGGATGATCGGCTACATGCTCGAGCAGGAGCTCGGCAACCAGCTGCCGTTCGAGGTACCGCTGGCAACGGTGCTGACGATGGTCGAGGTCGACCCCGCTGACCCGGCGTTCGAGGATCCAACCAAGTTCGTTGGCCCGGTGTACGACGAGACGAAAGCCACGTCGCTCGCCGCCGAGAAGGGCTGGAGCGTCAAGCCGGACGGCCAATACTGGCGCCGAGTGGTTCCCTCACCCCGGCCGCAGCGCATCTTCGAGCTGCGGCCGACGAAGTGGCTGCTTGAGCACGGCACCGTCGTCATCTGTGCCGGCGGCGGCGGAGTGCCGACGATGTACGCGCCGGACCAGGAGCGGCAGCTGATCGGCGTCGAGGCGGTTATCGACAAGGACCTCGCGACCAGCCTGCTGGCACGCGAGCTGGACGCCGACCTGTTCGTCATGGCGACCGATGTCGACGCCGTGTACGCGGACTTCGGCCAGCCGACGCAGCGCCGGCTGCCGCGTCTGACACCGGCGGAGATCGAGACCATGAACTTTGCCGCCGGTTCGATGGGTCCTAAGGTCCTGGCTGCGGTCGAGTTCGCCGAGGCGACCGGCAAGCGTGCCGCTATTGGATCGCTCGATGAGATCGATGGCCTTGTCGCGGGCACATCGGGCACGAGTATTGTCACCGAGCACGTCACCAACGCTTGAAGGAGCGATAAGCCATGGCTACGTTTGGTGTCCATTCCGAAGTAGGCAAGCTGCGGCAGGTGATCGTCCATCGGCCGGATCTGAGCCTCCAGCGCCTGACGCCCGGCAACCACGACGAGCTGCTCTTCGACGACGTATTGTGGGTCGAGCGCGCGCAGTGGGAGCACGACCAGTTCGTCGCGCGGATGCGCGAACGCGGAACCGAGGTCTTCTACGTCCAGCAGCTGCTCAGTGAAGCACTGGCCGCCGACGCCGGAGTTCGCGACAAGCTGATCGACCTCGTGTCGACCGAGTACGTGGTGGGCATCGGCCTCGTCGAGCCGGTTCGCGAACGCCTTCGCTCCTTCGCGCCAGACCAGCTTGCGCGGCATCTGATCGGCGGGCTCACGGTCGGCGAGACGGGTCTCGACTTCGCCGCCCTCGCGAAGACGTCGTTGATCGCAGCAGCGTTGGACGACGAGAACACGTTCGTTCTTCCGCCGCTGCCGAACACGCTCTTCATGCGTGACTCTTCGTGCTGGATCTACGGCGGAGTCTCTGTCAACCCGATGTTCTGGCCGGCACGCCGCCGCGAGTCGTTCAACATGGCCGCCATCTACCGCGCCCACCCCATGTTCAAGGAAGCCGACTTCGAGTTCTGGTACCCGCCAATGGGCGACGACGATCGGTTCCAGGCGAACGACTTTGGGCTTGCTTCACTGGAAGGCGGCGACGTCGAGATCATTGGTAATGGCGCCGTCGCGATCGGGCTATCCGAGCGCACGAGCGCACGGATGATCGAGCAGATTGCCCGGGCACTGTTCGCCAAGGGTGCCGCCGATCGGGTCATCGCGGCGGTGATGACCAAGGACCGCGCCCACATGCATCTGGACACGGTCTTTACCCTGCTCGATCGCGACAAGGCGACCGCTTATCCCAAGGTCGTCGGTGGGATCCGCGCCGTCAGCCTGCGTCCGGGCTCCAAGCCCGGAACCCTGGACGTCCGCGAAGACAAGGACCTGGTCTCGGCGATCACCGACGCGCTCAAAATCAAGAAGCTGCACGTTGTCGAGACGGGCGGCGACCAGTATCAGCGCCAGCGCGAGCAATGGGACGACGGCAACAACGTCGTCGCGCTCGAGCCGGGCGTCGTCGTCGCCTACGAACGCAACACGTTCACGATCTCGAAGATGCGCGAGGCCGGCGTGGAGGTCGTAACCATTCAGGGCTTCGAGCTCGGCAAGGGTCGCGGAGGAGGGCACTGCATGACCTGCCCCATCCAGCGCGATCCACTGTAGGAAGCGCCAATGGACCGCTGGCGCAATTGGATCGTGGGGATTCTCGCAATCCTGGCCATCGCTGGCCTTGTTTCCCTGGCGCGCGGTGAGCCACGTCGCGGTGAGCCGACACCGCCACCGGCCGCGATCGTGACGTGGCTCAGCTGACGACCAGCGAGTGGTGACGGTGGCCGTGTGACAAGCTCTGCATCCGAAACAGACCGAGTAGATCCCGTGTCCCCGCGTCCGCCGACGCTGGTCGACGCGTTGATCCCGGTGGTCGCGCTGATCGCGTTGATCGGCCTGACCATCTTGCTTTTCGGAACGGACGCGACGGGCGGCCCGCTCCAGGTCGCCTTGTTGATGAGTGCCGTCGTTGCGGGACTGGTCGCGTTCAAGAACGGCTACACGGTCGGCCACGTCCGGGACGCCGCCGTCGGCGGCATCTCGTCGGGCATGAGTGCCCTCTTCATCCTCCTCGCCGTCGGTTCGCTGATCGGCACGTGGAACATGGCGGGGACGATCCCGACAGTCGTTTATTACGGCCTCGACCTGTTGAGCGCCACCTGGTTCTACCCGGCCACTGCCATCGTGTGCGGCCTCATCGGTCTCGCAATCGGCAGCTCGTGGACGACGGTCGCCACGCTCGGCGTGGCGTTCGTGGCGCTGGCGCCGCTGGTTGGCGCCAATCCGGTGATCGCCGCCGGCGCCGTCATCTCCGGCGCCTACTTTGGCGACAAGATGACGCCTGTTTCCGAGACGACGGTGCTGGTGCCGTCGATGGTCGGCGGCGTGACGGTCAACCAGCACATCGGGGCGATGCTGTGGACGTCCGGGCCGGCGGTTCTCATCGCCCTGGCTCTGTTCACGTTCCTCGGCCTGACCACGCCGGTAACCGGTCCCGGATTCGACACCGACGCTGCCCAGGCAACGCTGGCCGGCGAGTTCAACATCAGCCCGCTCAATCTGTTGCCGCTGGTCGTGCTGGTGATCCTTTCGATCCGTAAGGTGCCCCCGTTCCTGGCCATCTTCAGCTGCGCCATCTTCGCCGGGGTGATGGCCTGGTTCACGCAGCCGGAGCTGGTCTCGGCTTTCGTCGGCGAGCCGAGCGCGGCACCGCTGGCGATTGGCATCGAGGCGCTCTACATGGCTATGGCGAACGGATTCGTGTCAGTCACCGGCAACGAAACGATCGACACGCTGTTCTCGCGCGGCGGGATGTCGTCGATGCTCTTCACGATCTGGCTGATTCTCGGCGCATTGAGCTACGCCGCGATCATGGAGGAGGCCGGCTTCCTGGAGCGCCTCGTCCGACCGGTCGTGGCGGCAGCCAAGTCGACCGGCCGGCTCATCGCGTCGGTGATCGCGACATGCATCGGCCTCAACATCGTGGCCGGAGATCAGTACGTCGCGATAGTCATGCCGAGTCGGGTGTATCGGGCCGAGTTCGCGCGGCGGGGCATCGCGCCGCGCATGCTGTCGCGTGCCGTCGAGGACTCGGGCACGGTGACTTCGCCACTCATCCCCTGGAACAGCTGCGGCGCCTACATGGCTGGCGTTCTCGGCATTGCCACAGTCGCGTACCTGCCATATGCGTTCTTCAACCTGGCCAGCCCACTGATCTCGCTCATCTACGGGTTCACCGGCTTCCGCATCGAGCACATCCCCCCGGACGAGATGGCGTCACCTGAGGGAGACGAACCGGCGAACATGCAAGTCACAGAGGGAGGCGTCGCATGACGGTCGCACAGGCGCCGGAGGAACCGGTCGAAAAGCGCGGCATTGCGCTGCCGTCGGCCTACACGATCCTCTTCGCGCTCATCGTCCTGACCGCGCTGGCGACATGGTTCATACCCGCCGGCGAGTACCAGCTCGACGCCGCGGGCCAGCCCATACCGGGCACCTATCACCAGGTCCCGTCGAACCCGCAGCGCATCATCGTCGACTCGCTGATGGCGCCGATCAACGGCCTGTACGGCATCGAAAGCGCCGAGGACGGCAGCATCAGCGTCTGGAACTCGGGCGAGCTGTTCGGCGCAATTGACGTCGCACTGTTCATCCTGGTGATCGGTGGCTTCCTCGGCGTGACGATGGCCACCGGCGCCATCCAGGCCGGCATCGCCCGAATTGTCGACCGGCTGCGCGGGCGCGAGTCGTGGCTGATCCCGATCCTGATGGTCGTCTTCGCGATCGGCGGCACCACGTTCGGGATGGCCGAGGAGAGCCTCGCCTTCTATGCCCTCATCGTGACGGTGATGATCGCCGCCGGCTACGACTCGCTGGTTGGCGCCTCGATCCTGCTCCTCGGATGCGGTATCGGCGTCCTTGGTTCGACGATCAATCCGTTCGCCACCGGAATTGCCTCGGGCTTCGCTGGGACGTCGCTGGACGAAGGCCTGATCGGTCGGCTGGTGATCCTCGTCGTGGGCATCGCCATCGGCATCTTCTTCGTCATGCGCTACGCGGCGAAAGTCAAAGCCGACCCAAGCCGTTCGCTCGTATTCGAGATGAAAGAGTCAAACGAGCAGCACTTCCATGCGCTCGAGGACCGGGAGGCCGGCGAGGCCAAGATGACCGGCGCGCAGAAGGCGGTGCTGACCGTCTTCATGATCGCCTTCGCGGTCATGATCTACGGCGTCATCCCGTGGGAAGACCTCGGCATCGGCTTGCCGACGCTGTGGTGGTGGTTCCCGGAGATGACCGCCTCGTTCCTGTTCTTCGCGATCCTGATTGGCATCGTCGGGCGCATGTCTGAGTCGAGCTTCACGACAACCTTCGTGGATGGCTGCCGCGACCTGCTCGGCGTCGCCTTGATCATCGGCATCGCGCGCGGCATCACCGTCGTCATGACCAACGGCATGATCACCGACACGGTGCTCAGCTGGGCTGAGCAGGCGGTTGCCGGTCTCGGCGGCGCGGGCTTCGTCAACCTGATGTACCTGTTGTTCCTGCCGCTGTCGTTCCTGATTCCATCATCGTCCGGACTGGCCACGGTTGCCATGCCGATCATGGCCCCGCTCGCCGGCTTCGCGGACGTCGCGCCTGAGCTCGTCGTGACTGCCTATCAGTCCGCGAACGGCCTTATCAACCTGGTAACGCCCACTTCGGCGGTCGTGATGGGCGGTCTTGCCATCGCCCGCATCGGCTACGGAACGTGGCTGAAGTTCGTGTGGCCCGTACTCATCGCACTGGCGGTCCTTACGATGGCCGTCCTGACCGTCTCTGTCTTTGTTCTGTGAGCGCTTCGGAGGGTATGTCTGTGACTGACGAGAAAGCGGCGGCGGCGCCGAGCGAAGTGGCGTGGCACGCGTTGACCACCGACGAGGCGCTCGAACGCCAGCAGGTGACGGTTGATACCGGCCTGACCGCGGCCGAGGTCAAGCAGCGCCAGGACAAGTACGGGCTCAACAAGTTCGCCGACGCGCCCAAGGAGCCCCGCTGGCGCGCATTCCTGCGTCAGTACACGGACCCGATGCAGATCGTTCTGCTGATCGCGGGAATCGTCAGCCTGTTCATCCCCGGTCAGTTCGCGACCGGCGTCCTGCTGATCGGACTGACGCTGTTCAACGCCGCGTTGGGCTTGAGCCAGGAAGGCAAGGCATCAGCCAGCGTCGCGGCGCTCCAGACGATGATGGTCGTCAAGTCAAAGGCTCGCCGCGACGGAGTGCTCGTCGAGGTGCCGATGGAACAGCTGGTGCCGGGCGACATAGTCAACATCGAGGCCGGTGACCTTGTGCCTGCGGATTCGCGGGTCCTCACGTCGGCCACGTTGGAGATTGACGAATCAGCGCTGACCGGCGAAAGCGTGCCCGTGCCCAAGCAGGTCGCCCCTGTGGCTGGCGATTCCGCCCTTGGCGATCGTGTTGATCTCGCGTTCATGAACACCCAGGTGACGCGTGGCGCGGGAACCATTCTGGTCGTCAAGACCGGGATGGAAACCGAGGTCGGACACATCAGCGGCATGCTGCAGGTCGCCAAGGACGAGGTGACGCCTCTCACCAAGCAGCTGAACAGCCTCACCAACCAGATCCTGATCATTGCCGGCGTCTCACTCCTGGCATCGATCGGTCTCGGACTGTGGCGCAACACACCGTTCTCGGAGCTATTCCTGACGGCAGTGGCGTTTTCGGTGTCCGCGATTCCAACCGGTCTGCCGGCCGTTGTTACCGCCGTCCTCGCGAGCGGCACCCAGACGCTGGCCGCAGCTGGCGCCATCGTGAAGCGGCTCCGGTCGGTCGAAACGCTCGGCTCGACAAGTGCCATCAACTCGGACAAGACGGGCACGCTGACGCTCAACCAGATGACCGCCGTGCAGATGGCGGTCGTCGGCCGCCGCTATGCGATCACTGGTGAGGGCTACTCCACCGAAGGACAGATAACGCACGTCGGTGGCGCGCCGGACGTTCCGCTCGACAATCTGCTGCTGCCAATGGCGCTGTGCGCCGACGCGGAGATCAAGGACGGCGCGATGATCGGCGATCCGACAGAGGGTGCCCTGGTCGTCCTGGCCGCCAAGGGCGGCGTCGATCCGACGCTGACTCGACAAACGTACCCGCGCGTGGCGACCCTGCCGTTCGACGCCGCCTACAAGATGATGGCCACCTTCCATCGCATGAAGGACGCTACCGGCAAGGACGTCATCCGCTGCTACGTCAAAGGAGCGCCTGACCAGCTGCTGGCACGGGCCACGACGGCCCACGGTCCAGATGGCACTGACATAACGGTCGACGACGAAGGCCGAGCGGCTTACCTGGCCGAAAACGAGCGCCTGGGCGCACAGGGCCTGCGCGTCCTGGCCACGGCCCAGCGAGATTTCGACCCACAGACGTTCAAAGCAGATGTTGACCTGCTGCCGTTGATCTCGGACCTCAAGCTGCTGGCGATCGTCGGTATCGTCGATCCGCCGCGGGTCGAGGCGCGTGACGCGATTGCGCGAGCTCATGCAGCGGGAATCCAGGTGCGGATGATCACGGGCGATCACGCCATCACCGCCGAGGCGATCGCTCGCCAACTCGGAATCACCGGCCGCGCGATCACCGGGGCCGAGTTT
>DASQLS010000104.1:0-6019 GCA_035629915.1 Candidatus Limnocylindrales bacterium
CCCTTGCGCTCGCCGTCGAGTGAGATGACGGGCGTGAGGAACGTGATGTCGAAGTAGCGCGCCATCGATCAGCTCACAGGCCGCCCGTCGTCCGGAAGCGGAAGATGGCACGACCGATCAATGCCGGCACAACGACAATCAGCGCGCCGACCACGAATACGACGATCAAGCTGACGATGGTCGGCAGGTCGAAGTCCGGCAAGCGCGTGATCAGGAACACGACCACAACTGCCCAGATCGGCAGCAGCACGGCGGTTGGCAGGGCGGTCCGCTGTGGCTCGGCGAAGCCACGCGCGCGCAGGAACATGAACACGCCGACGGCAGCACCGATCCACAGCGCCAGGCCGGTCAGGATGACTACCAGGAAGGCGAGCACGAGGATCGTCCCGAGCGCGTCGAGGAAGTCCTGGAACGGATCGCCGGAGCCCGGACCGGAAGGCAGCTCGGCGGCCACGAACAGCGCCAGAGCGCCGACAAGGCCGACTCCGACACCTCCCGCGAAGCCACCGAGCAACGCCCCGGCCGCGGTCTCGACATAGCCCTTAGCCGCGGGCTTGGGCGTGTCGGGCTCCTCGATTGGCTCGGGAAGCGGCTCTGGGACCACGAACTGGACAAGCGGGCTCTGGCCCCACTCCTCGTCGGGCAACCGAGTCGAAACGGCGTCGAGCCTGAACCCGTAGCTGCCCGCCGCGCTCCTCGGGGGAACGTTGACGAGGACGGTGAACTGCTGCGCTCCGTCCGCCGCGAGGTCCCGCTCGGTGACCTCGGGCGGCGTGAGCCATTCGGTCGGCGCGGCCAGGTCGCCGGCCGGCGTCACGAGCACACGAACGCGCACCGTGCTGCCCGTCTGATTGGTCACTGTGAACGATGCCGATCCCTTTCCAGCAGCGTCGATCGGCACTGATGTGCTCGCAGGCAGGACCGCAAACGCGGTGCTCATCCGGCGCTCCCTCCTTTGGAGCCACGGCCCGAAGGGTTATGTCTCATAGCGCACCTCGTAGGTGACGTAAGCAGGCTTCTCCGTTTCGATGATTCGTTCGACGAGTGCGGCGTGTCTGCGGACGACGGCCGGTGCGGAGATGCGCACATGGAAAGGCCGCGACTCACCATCCGCGTCTTCAGGCAGCTCGTCGATGCTGAAGCCGGAAACACCGGTCGCGGCGCTCAGGAAGTCGGTCAGGCCGCGAGCGGTCCCGCGCCAACGCGACAGCTCCATTGCCCGCGCAACCAATTCGCGCAACCGGCCCGGGCCGGTCGTGACCCGACCGCCCACGGCCAGCCAATCGAGATCGACCCAGCCTGCGAGGTAGGTGACGAAGTCGTCCGGCGCGCGCCGCGGGTCGACGAACGCATCGAGCCGGTCGAGGATCTTCTCGCTCGGGTCGTGAAGCTCTTCCATCGCGTCGAGCAGGCCGGCAAGTCGTCGATCGGGCTCCAGCGCGCTGGTCGCGAGCGGGTTGAGCGCCAGCTGATAGACGCCCGGCAGCAGGCGCTCGATCTCATTCCGGCGCATCGCTGACGACCTCGATCTCGTTCTCGCCGCAGGTGAACAGCCAGGTCGGTGGAAGAGTCACCTCTTCGGCGAACTCGGAGCTCGAGGCGCTTTCGTAGAGCGGCTCGACGACGGCGGTCGGTCGTTGACGCGGCGGAGCGTCCGCGTCGAGCGTGCGGAAGACGCCGACCGGTCCGCCGGCCATGATGCGCAGCCCATCGGGCGACGCGGCCGCCGTTCGGACAGGGTGGAAGTTGCCCGGGTCACGCAGAGGCAGGCCGCTATCGACGGTCGGTGGAACCCAGCTCGGCTGCGAGGCGCTCAGATCGAGGCGCATCACGCCAACCTGTTGAGTGGCGGCAAAGACGGTCGTGCCCGAGAAGGCGAGCGCCCAGCACGATCCCGCCGTCCAGCCCTGGCGGAATGGAACCCAGCCCTGGGCCGGGTCCTCGCGGCCGAGCAGCTCGCGCCGGAACGCGCCGACCCCGGGTTGGTTGGGGCCGCCGGGCGCCGCCGTGCCGGCCCACAGGTACGAGCGCGGCCCGTCGTACTGGACGGTCAGCACGCGTACATCCTCGCCCTCCAGCCCGGCGGCGCGAAACGTGCCCGAGGCACCCGCATCGCTCGAGACGAACACGCCACCGAAGCCCTGCGCGGCGGCGGCCACGGTGATCTCGCCCTTGACCTCCTGGGTCGCCACTACCGCGTAAAAAGGCAGGTTCTGGTTTGCGGGATCGACGAGCAGCTGCACGGGGTCGGCATCTGCGTCGACCGGCAGCTGGTACAGCCCGCCGCTGGTGGCCATCAGCAGCATCGGCTCGCCGTCACGCAACGTCCACGCGACGTCCTCGACCACGAAGCCGAACTGGCGCGTGAAGTCCCACGTCGAGCCGGTGTCGCGCGACACGTAGATGCGCGATCCCCGACCACCCTCCAGCTCGGACACCGCGGCGACCGTGCCCGGTCGTTGCGGATGGACCCGGATGAGGTTGACCAGGACGCCCTCGAAGGCGGCCATCTGCTCCCAGCCGTCCCCGTCGTTGAGCGTCCTGAACAGGCGCGCTCCGCTGCCCGCGTACCAGGTTCGTGGCTGAAAGGCGTCGGCCACGATTGCCTCGACCTGCGTGTCGGGCACTTCGTCGACCAACAGCCGAATGCCGCGTGCGTAGCGCACACCCGGCTCGGACAGCACGATCTTGTAGACGTTTGAGGCGAACAGGGGCTGGCCGAATGGCCAGCCGCCAACGGACAGGTCTGTGTGCAGCGGGTTGACGGTCAGCCGCAGGCGCTCGTTGACGCGCTGACGAACGGCGGTCAGATCCTCCTCGCGGCGGACGATGATCGTGGCCCGAATGCGGACGATCTTGTAGCGCGCCCAGGTGACAACCGACTGGGTGCCCAGAGGTCGGCGCTCGTCGATCGATCGGACGACGGTCTGGCGCGCCTCCTCGCTCTGCAGTTCGACGAGCTGAGCGGCGCTGACTCCCGACGCGCCCGACGGATCGGGCAGCGCGGGCACGATGACGACCTCGACAGTGCCCGGCGTCGCGTGGCGCCAGAGCGCGGCCTGGGTGAACGCACGCGCCCGTGCCACCGCGCCCGAGCTGCGCTCGGCCACCAGCTGGTAGTCGCGTGCCGTCACCGCGCGAGCGAGCGAGCGCAGCTCCTGCGGGCCGCGCACGAGCGCGTTGTCGATCGACTCCTGCTCTCGGCCGCCGGTCGCCGGCGTCTCGTTGGTGACCGACAGGCCGCTGATCGTGTCGCGCATCGTGGTCAGCGTCCCGGCCGCCACGTTGCCCGCGGTGCCGCCGCCACGCCGGTACCAGAAGCGCACCTCGCGCCCGGCACGAGGGACTGCCGCCAGCGCACGCGGCCCGTGTACGTCACCGTTGGCGCGGCCGTTGCCGTTGCGTGCATCGGACGTCGAGGACAACGCGGCTAGCTCGGACATCTCTGCCGCGGCGGCAAAGACGATCACGCCCTCGGCCCGGTCGGCGACGTAGACCGGATCGTTCGGGCCGAGATCGCTGAAGTTGTCGACCTCGCGCCAGACCTGATAGGTCTTGCCCTCCGATTCGATCGCCGGGTCGCCCTCGCCCAGCTCGGATGGTTGAGTCTCGACCGCCACGAGCAGGTCGAGCGGATCGCCCGTCGGACCGATCGCCGGTGGCCGCGCCAGCGAGAACCAGCTGCCCGGTCGGCCGGTAGCCTGGCCGCCAAGCTCGGCCGTGACCTGCTCGGCGTTGAGCGCCGGGACCTTGATGCTCGCCTCGCCCGCGGGGAGCGTCGCGTGAACGGTGGTCGCAAAGACGGGTGCCTCGGTGCCACTCGGTGGCGCGCCGGTCGTGACTCGGGTGCCACGTGGGATCTCGATGTCGCCCGGTGGTGCGTTTCGGTCGCGGCTGAAGGTGAGCGTCACCGATGCCGCAGCGGGCGGCCGCAGGCGCACGCCGATCAGGCGCAGGAACTCGACGTACAGCTTCTCCGGCACGCGGTTGAGGCGGTAGATCATCGTCTCGGCCAGATACGCGAACACCTCGACGAGGGTCATGCCCGGGTCGCCCGGCGAGAGGTCGGTCCATTCCGGTGAGGCGGCCACGATCCGTTGTCGAGCCGCCGATACGAGATCCTCGAACGAGCGATCGTCGAGGTTGGGCGCTTGCAGTGGCATCAGGCGGCCCCGGTGCTCAGCTGAACCGGCAGGCGCAGATGCTGCACATCCTGGCTGGCCCGGACGCGGTACTCGAGCAGCACCTCGAGCCGGCCCTCGCTGTCCGGATCGCGCCGTGCGTCGAGGTTCAGGATCTCGATCCGTGGCTCCCATCGGTCGATCGCGCTGCGCACGTAGTGGATGGCAAGGCCGGCGGTCGTGTCGTCGTTGGGCGAGAAGATCACGCGATGAAGAAGGCAGCCGTACTCGGGCCGCATGACGCGCTCGCCGGGCGATGTGGCGAGGAGCATCAGGATCGACTGGCGAATCGATTCGTCGCCGTCGACCATGTCGACCCGGCCCGCAGGAGTCACCTGCATGCCGGCCGACGGGTACGAGCGCTCGACCTGCGCCCAGAGCACGTGGGGCAGCACGAAATGGAACGAACGGAAGCGCTGGCTGGTCATCCGCTGGCGTCCAGCAGCGCCTGGCCGGCGTAGCGCACCTGGTACTGGACGATTCCCGGCGGCGTTCCGTCGGTCATGCCGGTCACCGTCTGGAGACAGGCGGACTTGCCATCTATCTTGACGAATGTGGAATAGCCGGCGACGACCTTGAGCGTCGTCGTGCATGGCTTCATCGTCACGCCGATGTTTGGGCAGAGCCTGATGCTGCGGCTCTCCGGGTCGTTGTCGACCAGCACCTTTCGACCGTCGATCGTGACCAACCCCTGGCTCGGCTGGTTGGTGACGGTGCCCAACTGGTGGGTGCACAGCACGATGGCGTCCTCGGTCATCACCTGCATCGGCTCGGCCCGTCCAACCTAGCCCGTCTGGAAGTCGATCTTCGAGGCGCGAATGACGACGTTGTTGCCCGGCGCCTCGATCTCGAGCATGGCTGCGCTGTGGAGGCGGACCTTCTCCGGCGACATCTCGAGCGTGCTGCCGCTGGGGTCCTCGAACTTGATCTTCTGATTGCCCATCGTGACCGAGCCGCCCGACGCGTCCTCGAGCACGAGGTTGCCGTTCTCGTCGTCGAGCTGGATGCGCTGGCCGCCCGACGTGGTCAACGAGTAGCGCTTGACCGAGCCACCGACGACGCCGCTGTCGGGCGGGCCCTCGGCGCCGTACAGCCCACCGAGTACGACGCCGTGCGCCGGATCGGCGTGGAGCAGCAGGACCAGGACGCGATCGTCGACGTCGGGCAGCGCGACGAGGCCCTTGCCCGAGCCGGCGCCGGTGCTCAGCACTTCCATCCATGCCGATTCGATGTCGGCGTACGTGGGCAGCGTCACCCGCACCCGGCCGAGCGAGTCGGGGTCGTCGACGCTGGTCACGACGCCGGGAACGGCGACGGTCTCGTAGGTCCGCTCGGGGACCGGCGGCGGCGCGGTCGAGATCTCGGTCAGATAGCCCTCGTCGCGACCGAACGTATGGACCGCCTCGGTGATGACGTAGCGGCCGGCCAGGCTCGGGGCGACGTTATCGACCTCGATCGGTGCGGCCGGCCGCAGCCGCGGGTCGCCCAGCGTTACCGCGCGCAGGGTGAGCTCGCCGCCGACCCGAGCGTCGAGCTCGGCCTGAGCCAGCGCCGCCGCGCGATCAGCGTCGGGCACAGCCTCATCGACGAGCATGCGCACGCCCGATCCGCCGATGCGTCCAGGGGCGACGGCATCGTTCGCGCCGCGGCCGACGCGCGGCTCGCTCGCTGTGGCCTTCGTCGTTTCGGCAGTGCCGGCGTTCCAGCCGCTTGCCTCGACCGAGCGGGTGGCCGGCTCACCGTTGGCCTCGATGCGCGCCTCGAGCAGGGTCGTGCCCCAGCTCAACGGAATCGGTTCGCCGATTCCCGCCAGCGTTACGAGGTGCAGCGTCCCGCCA
>DASQLS010000105.1:0-8467 GCA_035629915.1 Candidatus Limnocylindrales bacterium
GCGCGTACCGCTATGGGTCGGCTGGGACCAGATGACGGCGTCGGCGCGGTGCAGGTCGGTCACCGCAACCGCGCGATTGGTGGCGCCGCGGCCAGGCGTGGTGAGACTGCGGGCTGCGTTGCGCAGCGTTTCAAGCGTCGCTGCGCTGGTCGCCCGCGAGCCGGCCGGAGACAACCGCGGCACTCCGCGGCGCAATCCAAGGTGCGACTCACGGCTACCCATTGCGGGGCTGACGAATCGGGTGACGGGACGGGCGCTTCGGATCCCCGCTTGGCTGATGCGCATTGATCGGAATGGTAGCGACTCGGCGCTGCCCTGCAATATCGAATCAGGCTGGTCTGAGTGATGGAAAGTCAACCAGTGGCGCCGGAGAGCAACTCCTCGAGCTGTGTCGCGCGCTGCTCATCCAGTGCGCCGCGACGGCGGGCAATGCCAAGCTCGCGTCGGGCCACCTCGACGTAAAGCGGCAGCGCGTCGGGCGCATGCTCGCGCAACACCTCCAGATGACCGCGAATGGTGCCCACGTCGCCGCGCAGGAAAGGCCCGGTCAGTGCCGCGTCGATGCCCATCCGCTCGCTATTGGCGAGTGCCTGTCTCGCCAGCGGGGCGTACACGCTGACCGCCTGGTGCTCGTCGAGTCCGACCAGCCGGGCCACGCGCGCGATCGTGTCGAGCAGGCCGACCAGCCCGCCTGCGGCCATCATCGCCGCCGCGTGATAGGCGGACTTGCCGCCTTCGGGCAGCAGGACCGGCCGCGCGCCGATCGATTCGGCAAGCTCGGCGAGTACGGGCAGAAGCGACTCGTCGCCCTCGAGCGCGACCGTGGCGCCACGTAAGTCCTCGAGCGCCTGGTCGTGGCCGGCGAACGCGACCAATGGATGGAAGCTCGCCGCGCTCGTGCCGGCCGCCATCGCCGGCGAAAGCACCGACGCCGCGAGCGCGCCGCTTGTGTGGACGAGTCCCTGGCCGCTGTACAGGCGCAGGCTCCGGGCGACGCCGGCGATGGCGTCATCGGGCACGGTCAGGAATATCAGCTCCGCCTCGTCCAGCACCGCATGCGCCTCGGCGAAGCCGCGCGCGCCGGCCACCAGACCAACGAACCTGGCGCGTCGCTCGTCGTCGCGACTGGCAACCCCGGTGACCTGCCAGCCGGCGCGCGCGAACGCCACGGCCAGCACGGTCCCGACGTTTCCGGCGCCGATGAAGGCAATCCGCGGCCGGCCGTCGGCGGCAGGCTCAGGATGGTCATGTCCGTGACCGAGCGAATGCTCGTTGCCCGGCGGATGGTCGTGATCGTGGCCCGGCACATGGTCGTGATCGTGGCCGTGGCCCGGTGATCCCTCCGCGTCATGCATCTCGGGCATTGTCGCGGCTCGGCCAGGCGTATACTCAGTCGGTAGTTCAACCGCGACCCGCGGCGGGCACTCCCGCCAGGTGCCGCTCAGCCCCGCCACATGTTTGCGGGGGCGAGGAGGCCTGGCACCGATGAACAGCCCCACTTCCATTCCTGATCCGTTTTCGGCACGCGCATCTCTGCGCGCCGGCGACCGAACGGTCAGCTACTACCGGCTCGACCGAGCCGGCGCCGCCGACCTCGGCCGCGCGCCGATGACAGTCAAGGTCCTGCTCGAGAACGTCCTGCGCAACGCCGGCCGCGGCGTGGTCCGCGAGGACGAGGTGCACGCACTGGCCACCTGGCAGCCGCGCGCCTCGATCGAGGCAGAGATCCCGTTCATGCCTGCGCGTGTCCTGCTCCAGGACCTGACCGGCGTGCCAGCGATAGTCGACCTCGCCGCGCTGCGCGACGCGATGGCGGACATCGGTGGCGATCCCGCGCTGATCGAGCCGCTCGTTCCGGCCGACCTGGTCATCGACCATTCCGTCCAGGTCGACCGCTTCCGAACGGCGGACGCTTTCGAATTCAACGTCGAGCGCGAGTACGAACGCAATCGAGAGCGCTACGAGCTGCTTCGCTGGGCGCAGACCTCGTTCGCTGGCCTGAGCGTCGTGCCGCCCGGAACAGGCATCGTCCACCAGGTCAACCTGGAGTTCCTGGCCCAGGTCGTTGCCACGCGCACTGACGACGATGGCAGTTTGGTCGCCTTCCCCGACACCCTCGTGGGCACCGATTCACACACGACCATGGTCAATGCCCTGGGCGTGCTCGGCTACGGCGTTGGCGGCATCGAAGCCGAGGCCGTGCTGCTCGGTCAGCCGCTCTACCAGCCAATGCCGCGCGTCGTCGGCGTGCGCCTGTTCGGCGACCTGCCACGCGGCTCCACGGCGACCGACCTGGTTCTCGTCATCAGCCACATGCTCCGCGCCCACGGCGTCGTCGGCTCGTTCGTCGAGTTCGCCGGCGACGGACTCGCATCGCTCGCGCTGGCCGATCGGGCAACCATCTCGAACATGTCGCCCGAGTTCGGCGCAACCGCCGCGCTCTTCCCGATCGACGACGAGACGCTTGCCTACCTGCGTCAGACCGGACGAACCGAGGAGATGATTGCGCTCGTCGAGGCGTACACCAAGGAGAACGGCCTGTGGCGCGAGCCGGGCGCCGGGCCCGACTTCGACGAGACGCTCGAGCTCGACCTGTCGACAATCGAGCCGACAGTCGCCGGACCGCGGCGGCCGCAGGACAAGGTCCGGCTGCCCGATCTGCCGGCCAACTTCCGCGAGGCCTACCCACGCACCGACGATCGCCACCCGGTGACCGTGAGCGCCGAAGGTAGCTCTGCAACCGCGACGATCGATCACGGCACGGTCGCCATCGCGGCGATCACCAGCTGCACCAACACCAGCAACCCAACGGTCATGATCGGCGCCGGGCTTCTCGCCCGGAACGCGATCGCCCGCGGCCTGAGCGTCAAGCCGACGGTCAAAACGTCACTTGCGCCCGGGTCCCGCGCGGTGACCGAGTACTACCAGGCCGCGGGCCTGCTCGAGCCGCTTGAGCAGCTCGGTTTCGGTGTAGTCGGCTACGGCTGCACGACGTGCATCGGCAACAGCGGTCCGCTCGACGCGGAGATCGCCGGCGCGATCGAGGCGAACGACCTCGTCGTCGCCGCGGTCCTGTCCGGCAATCGCAACTTCGAGGGTCGCATCCATCCCCTGGCGCGTGCCAGCTACCTCGCCTCTCCCCCGCTTGTGGTCGCGTTCGCGCTGGCCGGCACGGTTGAGATCGACCTACTCAATGAGCCTCTAGGCACGGGCGGCAATGGCGAACCGGTCTTCCTCGCCGACATCTGGCCGAGCCCCGAGGAGGTGCGCGACACGATCGCCAGGGCGGTGTCGCCCGACATCTTCCGGCGCATCTACAGCGAGGTCTTCGACGGCGACGAGCGCTGGCGCGGGCTGCCGGTTCCGGTCGGCAGCAGCCGCTACTCGTGGGATCCGAGCTCGACCTACGTCGCGCGACCAACTTTCCTGGACGGCATCCAGAAGCAGCCCGCGCCGCTGACGGATATCGAGGGCGCCCGCGTTCTCGCCGTCCTGGGCGACTCGGTCACGACCGACCACATCTCGCCGGCCGGCTCGATCCCGGCCTGGAGCCCGGCCGGTCAGTGGCTGCAGGAGCATGGCGTGACGCCCCTCGAGTTCAACAGCTATGGCGCGCGTCGCGGCCATCACGAGGTGATGATGCGTGGCACGTTCGGCAACATCCGGCTGCGCAACGCGCTGACCGAGAAGGAAGGGCCGTACACCGCGCACCAGCCGTCCGGCGACGAGATGTTCATCTACGACGCTGCGATCCGTTACGCGTCCGAGAACGTGCCGCTGATGGTCATCGCCGGGCGCGAGTACGGCAGCGGCTCGTCACGCGACTGGGCGGCCAAGGGCACCAAGCTGCTCGGCGTCCGCGCCGTGCTGGCCGAGTCGTATGAGCGCATCCACCGGGCGAACCTGGTCGGCATGGGCGTCCTGCCGCTCCAGTTCAAGCCTGGCGAGAACGCGGCGTCGCTCGGCCTGACCGGGCGCGAGGAGTTCGATGTGGCGGGGCTGTCGGACGGGCTGGCGCAACGTCAGACGCTCCGGCTGCGCGTGCGCGACGAGCACGGCGAGCGTCAGATCGAGGTCATTGCCCGGCTCGACGGCCCGGTCGAGCTCGAGTACTACCGCCAGGGCGGCATCCTGCCCGCGGTCCTGCGCAAGCTAGCCGCTCGCGGAGACGCCTGACGCGGTGACGGCCGGCCGGTTGCAAGCGCAGGTCTGCAACCGCGGTAACGCGGGTTCTGACCGAAGCGCGCAGCGGCGGCCGGCGGGCCGACCGCGCAGCTAGTCCGTGTTGAACGGCCTCGGCCGGTCGGCGCCGATCGCGATCGCTTTCCTCGTGGCGGCCAACTCGGTGCCGCTCATCGGCGTCCTGTTCTTCGGCTGGGACGTGGCGATCGTCCTCATCGTCTACTGGCTGGAGAACGGGATCGTCGGGCTGCTGAATGTGCCCAAGATCCTGCTGGCGAAGGGCGCATCGGATGGAACGTCCGTCAACGGCCACTCGGGCAACTGGGTACTCGCCGGGTTCTTTCTGGCCCACTACGGACTCTTCTGGATCGTCCACGGAGTATTCGTGTTCGCCATCACCGGGTACTCGGACCCGGGCTTCGTAGACCTGGCCGACCCGGTTCGAACCGTCCTGGATGACCCCGGGCTGATGTTTGCCGCAGCTGTGCTCTTCGTCAGCCACGGCGTAAGCCTGTTGCTGAACTACATCGGCCGGGGCGAGTACCGAAGTGCGTCACCCGGCAGCCAGATGTTTGCGCCCTATCCGCGGATGTTCGTGCTCCACATCACCATCGTCTTCGCCGGCGTGTTCGTGATCGGCATGAACCAACCGGAGTACGCAGTTGCACTGCTGGTCGTCCTCAAGACCGCGCTCGATCTCGTGTTGCACCTGCGCGAGCGTCGCCGTGCACAAGCTGCGCCGGCAGCCGGACCCGCGCCGATCGTGTGACTCCAATCACAGCCGCGGACCGATGGGCAGACAGGGAAAGGCGGGCGGATAGAGGCGCGGGAAGAGGTCGGTATGCATCTCGGTTCGGCCGGCGGCGGCGTCGAGCGCAGCCAGCGCCTGGCGATTGCCACCAAGGCCGAACGTGAACTCCGCGTAGTAGTCGGCCAGGCCGCGCCAGAAGGCTTCGCTGCCCACCTCCTGGCGGTAGCGCAGCAGGAATGCGTCGCCCTGAACGTAGATGACCCACGGGTAGCACTCGGCGAGGTCGTAGATCGTCCGATCGAGCTTGCCCGGCGGGCACTGCGAGCGTACGAAGCGCGAGATGAAGTCGCGCGCGACGAAGTCGGTCAGTGCCTCGTCGGCAAACGGCTCGCGCGCCTGGTCATTGCCGACGACCGAGTAGAACCACTGGTGGGCTGTCTCGTGCGCTGTCATCCACGGCAGCAGTCTCGCCGGGGCGTTGTTCGGCACCCAGAACAGAGAGGGCGACTCGAGCGGCGCCCACGGGCCGATCTCGGCAATCGCCAACTGCGCATATGGATAGGCGCCGATCCGCTCGCTGAAGTGGTCGAACGAGCGCGCAGCCACATCGAGCACCGCCTCGGGCGACATGGTCCGGTGGAAGAAGCTGATCTGGGTGCCGCGCACCGTGCGACTGGTTGCCTCGTAGTCGGGGCTCGCGCTGAAGTTGAAGTCGCGCACGTTCTCGGCCACGAACGTGAGGCTGCCCGCAATCGCGGCGGTCTGCTGGCCGCTCGTCGCGAAGGTCGCCGGGCGGTCGCTCGTGATGGTGACCTCGACCCGCGGGCTCGACGCGGTTACGAACGGATCGCCAACGCTCGGCCGGTCGAACGGCGTCGTCCGGGTGAGCCACGGGATCCAGCGATACGCGGTCATCACGCCGTCGTTGCGCGCGAAGCCCCACTCGTCGGTGCCCTGGCGCGGCGTCAGGTTGAGCCGCGCACTGCCGGCGAACTCGACGACCGTTGTCGAGCCTCGTTCGAGCGGCGCCGGCAGCGGCACGATCACGGTCTGGTCGTCGATCTCCGGCTGGACGACCGCCCCGTCGACCGTCACCACAGGAAGCTCGGCGCGCCCGGTCCGCAGCGTCGAGAGATTGAAGGCAAGAGTCTCGACCGGCCAGGGTCGGGGGTTGGTGACCGAGGCCGCCGTGCGGAAGGTTACGTTGCCGTCTCCCCAGGAGAAAGCCGCGTTGACCTCGTATGTGGCGCTCAGTCCGAGGCTGTTGACGTCTGTGGCGGTGGTCGTCGTCGGGGCGAAAACCATGGCCGCAAGGCCAGCGAGAGCAGCAAGCCCGAGTTTCAGCATCAGCGCGCATGATCGGCCCTTGACGCGCGTCCGGCTGCCAGCGACGGTCCGCGGGTGAGCCGCGCCCTCGTTCTGATCTCCCCTGCCGCAAGCCGCGGCCGTGATCCGTCACGTCGTGAGCGACTGGCCAAGGCGATCGACGCCGGCCTCGAGGCACGCGGCCTTGCCGCCGAGCACGCAATCACGGCCACAGCTCTGGAGGCGAGCGACTTGCTTCATGCCGCGGCCGCCGAGGGCTACGACCTGGCGGTGATGGCCGGTGGCGATGGCAGCGTCCGCCTCGCGGTCCACGCCCTCGCGGGGACGTCGCTGCCGATTGCGATCGTGCCGCTCGGCACCGGCAACCTCCTCGCGGCCACGCTGGGAGTGCCGCGCGACCCGTTCGCCGCCGCCGCCCGACTGGCGGTATCGGAGGCAGTGACGATCGACACAGGATTGCTCGAGGCCGATGACACGCGCGAAAGCTTCGCCGTGGCCGCCGGCGTTGGCTTCGACGCTCGGGTGATGAAGGCGACCGATCCGGCGACGAAGGCCCGCTTCGGCATACTGGCCTACTTCGGCACAGTGTTCCGAATGCTCGGATCGCTACCGTCGGTGGCGACCGAGATAGTCGTCGACGACCGAACCTACGAGCTTTCGACGGTCGCCGTGCTGGTGGCCAATTGCGGCCAGATCCTGCCCGGCCTGCTCGGTCCGCGCGCCCCGCTCGATCCGACGGACGGGCTCCTCGACGTGGTCGCGATCCGCAGCGGAACGTTTCCGACCGGCCTGTCGACGGCAGCAAGCTCCGCCATCAACTCATTGCTGCGCGGCGAGATCGGCACGGACGGACCGTCGGTACGACTGCAGGGCAAGAGAATCACGGTCACGACCGATCCTCCCGAGCCGGTCCAGGTCGACGGTGACCTGCTGGCGCTCGGCAGCGGAACGTTCCGCGCGACATCACGGCCCGCGTCACTGACCGTGCTCGTCTGAGGTTTCAGTCGACGCCGCCAGACTGTATCGACTTAGTCGCTACCCAGCCGGGTCGGGGTAGAGCACTCCGTGATGGTACGGATGACAGTGCAGAGCCCGAGGACGACCATTGCTGCCAGAGGAGGGTCCGGCAATGAAACGATCACCAGTGCTCTTGGGCTTTGTGTCGGCGGCGCTGGCCGCGTCGGTTCTCGGGGTGAGTTCGGCGGCCGCTGGGGAGCCGGGCGACGTTGTAATCGCCACGCAGGCGCTGCACAAGACACTCGCCCTGGGAGATGTCGCCGCCGGGAACTCAATCGGCATCGTTTACCAAAAGAGCAACCACTCCTACCTGCGCTGGAGCATGGACGAGGGGGCCACGTTCAGTCCCGAGTGGCCACTGCGCGGCGGAAGCCCGACCAAGTCGCCGCGCCTGGCGTCATGCGGCAACTGGATGTGGGCGACATCCCTTTGGCGAACAACCTCCGGCGTTTCGCGCGCCCTGGTGGACTACCTGGATGTAACCGCCCCCGAGGCAACTGCCGGCAGGTTCAGGATCCCTGACGCCTTCAGAGCCGACATCGCCTGCCGCGACGGAGTCGTCGCCGTGGCCTACTCGGTCTCGAACGGCACCTCGGATGGGACGATGTTCACGGTGATGGACGGGCAGTGCTCCGATCCGTGCACGCCGGCTTTCACGACCATGCTCAGCACCAATGCCGACGAAGGGCCACAGGTCGCCGCGGTCGACGACGGATTCGTGGTGACCTGGCTGCCCGGTCAGGGCCTCGCGGTTCAGCACTTCGCCGTAGCTGGTTCCGGCGCCGGTATCTCCGTGACGCCGGATGCGCCGACGACGATTCTCCCCGGGATCAACCTATGGTCGCCGGTCATCGCAGGGGATGGCTCGCGCGTGGTCGTCGTCTACGTGCGTCGCAATGACACGCATATGCGCATCAGCGAGGACTACGGGCACACGTTTGGCCCGCGCATCATTGTCAAATCCATCGCCAACGACTCGTGCTGCGCAGGTTCATCACCAGACTCGGTCGACGCTCGAAACGGACGAATCCTCGTTGAGGTCACTATGGGCGGCGGCGACCCCCCAGCCATCGGGATGACCGGTCGATTCACCAAGAACGATGGCGCCACCTGGAAGACGACGACGCGTCACGGCGGCGGGACGCAGATCGGCGTTCTCCGCGCCGGTTTCGCCGCCGAGGCGTGGGATGC
>DASQLS010000106.1:0-4887 GCA_035629915.1 Candidatus Limnocylindrales bacterium
CTACGCGACTCGTTCGGCGGGCTCACGATCCTCGGGGGAGTGGCGAGCATCCTCGCCTACGGGCTGGTGCTGGTGGCCCTGACCACGGCTCCGGCAGCCAGCGTCGCCGCGGTGCGCGAGGTAAGCGTCGTGATCGCGACGTTCTTCGGCGCGGTCGTGCTCAAGGAGCGGGTTGGAATCAGCCGACTCGCCGGATCGGTGGTCGTCGCACTGGGAGTAACCTTAGTCGTCGCGGGCTAAGTCCGGGCCGAACTGGAAACGCTCAGATTTGCGCCCGGGGACTACTAACTGAGAACTTGCACTCGCTTGCGCCCGATTCGACGCCTATTGACCGAGTTTTGCTCCTGCTTCACGCTCAAGCGGCGAGTCACGACGTTTCGGTTCAACCTGCCGGATCACCTACGAGTCCGTGGGTGAATATCTGAGAGGTTCCGGACCTAGGCGTGGCTGGCGGCGGCCTCGGCGATCTCGCGCAGGCGGGCGAGGCGACTGTCGCGTTCGGCGACGAAGCGCTCGATCGCATCGACGATGTGGGTCGGCCCCAGGTGCGCCTCGTCGATGACCTCGTCAACTGTGCCGCCGGTGCGCCAGCGGTCGTCCCAGTCGGACGAAAGCGAGTAGTCGCGCGCAATCGGACCGCCGATCCAGTGGCGCATCGTCTGCCACGCGCGGTTGGTGACGGCCATGCCGTCCCATCGGTCGCCGAGAGAAGCGACCGACTCGCGGTAAGCCTCATCCTGCATCGCGAAGAGCTGCGGCGATATGCAGGCGACGATCTTCACGTTCAAGCCGCGCTCGTCGAGCTGGGGCAGGACCTTGATCACGTTCGCCGTGGTGGTCGTGCCCTGGACGAAGACCGTGCCGCCGCGCGGCCCCGGTTTGAAATCGCGCATCACGTACGCGCCACGCGCGGCCTCGAAGTGCGACGGCATGCCGAGTGCCTCACGGTCGGGCAGCTCGATCGACGGCCGCGTCAGGTGCAGCGCAATGAGGGGCACATCAGTGGCCAGGGCCGCGCCCAAAACGACCGGCACCTCGTTGTACTCCCACGGATGCAGGTCAATGACGTGCCCTTCGGGGAACAGCTGCGTCACCGCCGTCTCGAAGATGCCGAAATGGGTGCGCGAGTCCTCGGCCGTCTCAGGTCCGGCGTGTCCGGCGATCCAGAGCACCTTGCCCACCTTCAGCTCGCAGTCCTGCGCAAGCTGGCTGAACAGGCGCATAGGTCCGTACTTGAGGTACGAGAACGAGCCGTAGGTCGAGCACGTGCCCCAGAAGCCGTTGTAGTCCTTCATCGGGTCGGCCGCCATGTTCACCGTCGACATGCCCGCCACCAGGCCGGCGTTGGTGAACTCGGTGATCTCGGTCGGCAGGACGGTTCCGTCGGTGTTCCTGTCGCGCTGGTACCAACCCCAGCCGGGCTTGTCGTCAAAGTCCTTGGCGAAGCCGGATAGGTTGGTCGAGTCGGCGAGGTCCGCCGAGGCACCGATGAACAGCGGTCGGCCGTATTCCTCTTTGGCAAACGAGTTCACCCATGCGCCCCAGGAGCTGAGCGCCGCGCGGTTGGGCTGCTTGTCGCCCGGCTTGCGCCAGATCGTGGGCGGGTAGTTGCGGTAGTCGTACAGCCGCTTGTCCTTGAAGATCTCCGTGCCGCGGCCGCCGATGTTGAAGCTCTCGATCTCGTCCGGAACGGTGGCGGCAATCTCCAGCAGGCGGTCCGAAAGCCACGTGACCAGCTCGTCGTCGCGGCGCATGACGCTCATCGCGACGGCGAAGTTGGCGCGTGCCTGATCCTCGCGCTCGGCGGCATCGGTTGGCGCCGGCTCGTCCACTCCCTCGTACGCCACTCCGTACTTGGCCATGAACTGCTTGCGCACTTCCCAGAATTCGGGCGCGTTCATTGGCCAGGGAGTGCCGTGGCTCTTGTTGTCGTACTTGCCGTAGCCGCGGCCCTTGCGCGTCTTGAACCAAGCCATGCTGGGCACCTTGCCAGGGTTGTCGCCGCGTGCCGCCTCGAGCACGGCGCGGGTGACAGTGGGCCACTCCGAGCCCTGCTCGGTCCCGTTGACCCGCCAGCCATATGGCTTGAACCAGGTTTCAGGCGTTCCATTGACGACCGACGACAACGCGAAGTCATCGATGCCGTAGTCGTTCCAGTCGACCATGAAGACGAGGTTGTTGAGGCCCAGACCCCACGCAGTGTTCCTGGTCTCGTGGCTGGCGCCCGGCGTCAGGCCGCCCTCGCCCTCGAACACGAAAACCTTCACCTCATCCGCGCCGGCGTGCTTGAGCGCGAGTGCCTCGCCCGCGGCGGGCGGCATGCCGTGGCCACTCGGACCGGTGTTGAACTTGAGAAAGAGGGTCTTGCCCTCCATCTCGGCATGACCCGGTAGCCCGCCGCGGCGGCGCAGCTTGAGCAGGTCCTCCCAAGTGACCGCCCAGCGGCCGTCGTCGACCAATGCAAAACGATCGTCGCCGTCGCGGTCGTGGCGCGCACGGAGTCCTTCGTTGAGCACCGACAGCGTGGCGTAGATGAGCGGCACGGTGTGGCCGGCCGACAGGACGAAGCGGTCCATGAACGGCCGCCACGGCCGCTGCAGGTCCCAGCGCATGGCGCCGCTGAAAAGCAGCGCCAGCAGCATGTGGACCTTCGAGCGCGACCCACCAGGATGGCCGCTCTGGCGGTAGTTGAGAGCGAGGTCGATCGACTCGTCGATCAGGTCCTTGAGCACCTCCCAGCGCTCGAAATCACGCTCGGAGGTGGCGTAAAGGGCGTCGACGTTCTGTGGCTTCGCTGCGATCACCATGTCAGCCGGGATGCTACACGGACCCTGAAGCCGTCGGCCGTTCAGTCACGTGGCGACTGATACGTCAGGTGAGCGCCGACCGAGCATCCCAATTCGTCTCGCATCGACGCTTCAGCGAACGGTTGAGTCGCATGGCGATTGAAGTAGCCGCTTAGCGTCCCTAATTGGCCGATTGTGGACCGCTCGAGGGACGTATCAGTCACCGGGCGAATGACGCGAGCGGATCAAGCCCGGCCGCGACGCTCAGGAGCGGCTGTTGGCCTCTTCGCGACTGATGACGCCGCGCCACTCCCCGGTCTCGTCGCCGCGCGACTCGATGAACTCCTTGAAGCGCTTCATGTCGCCCTCAACCTGGCGATCGTCGAAGCCGAGAAACGCGCCGGCGCCCTGCACTGCGCCATCCGGCTCCCACTCCATGATCAGCGTGACCTTGGTCTTGTTGTCGTCGATGTGGTGGAAGTCGACCGAGCCGCCATTCGGACGTCCCGACGTCGAGTGCCAGGCAATTCGCTGGTCAGGCTGCTGCTCGGTGATCTCGGCCGTCCAGGACTCCTCGTTGCCGGCGATCGAGGCCGTCCACTCGAGATTTCGATCATCGATCTGGCGGACGCTCTTCACGGCTTCCATGAAGCGAGGGAACTCCTCGAACTGGGTCCACTGGTTGTACGCCGCGCGGACCGGGACATTGACGTCGATCGACTTCTCAACTTTTGCCATCGTTAACTCCAGTGCTTATCGGCTTTGGGACTCCGACGGTATCGACCTTCACCCATTGATCGCACAAGCCACTTGGGCGATCAGGTTTCACTCCTCTTTCATGACCCGCCGCACTCTCAGCCGCGTCCGATATCCTCCGCGCCGGTGTCCCAATCGTCGTACGCCGCGCCAGGATCCGTCCCGCCTCGGTCGCCGGCTTTGAGCTCGCGCATATCTACGGCCGCCCGCCACCCAAAGCGATCGGCCGTGCTTCTGGCCGTGCTGATCGGTTTCGCGTCTGTCTTCTCCGCCGTGCTCGCCTGGCGGGCATCGCTGGCGTCGATCGATTCGTCCCGTTTCCAGAGCCTGGCCGTCCAGGACGCAGCGCGGCGCAACCAGCTGGAGCGACTGCTGGAGGGCACAGTTGGCCAGGACGAGCGCTTCGTGGTCGTCTTCCAGGAGCACTCGCGTGCAGCGCGCGAGCTCGGGACGCAGGCAACCGCGCTACGGGAGACCGATCCCGAGTCGGCCGACATCCTCGATCTAGAGGCGCAGGCACATGCCGCGCTCGCACGCGCGATGCAGCCGTTCTTCCTGGGCGCGGGAGGCATCCAGCTGGGTGACGGCGGGACCGTCGGCTACGACCGCGAGTTCGTGCTCGCGAGCCTGCGCGACGCTGACATCGAGCTGGGTGAGCTGAGCACGCAGCGATCGGTCGAGCAGGCCCAGCGCGCCGACGCGCGGTCGCTCAGCCTGATCGGCGTCGAGGCGCTCATCATCGCCGCACTGTTCTTCCTGACCGTCGCCCAGGTCAGCCGCTCCCAGTGGCGGGTGAGACAGGTCTTCTTCGCCATCGGTGGCGTGCTCGTAGCGGTCGGGACGCTGGGCTTTGTTGCCGTTGAGGTGCTCGCGTGAGCGACGAAGCGCTGCGAGATCCCGACGCCCAAGGCGACACCGGCGATGGGGCCGACGATCGCAACAAGCGCCTGTCCGGCATCGTTGCGATCATCATCGCGTTCGCGACGCTGATCGCGGCGCTGGCCGGCTTCCTGCAGGCGGACACAGCCAACCAGGCCAGCGATCAGCGCAACGTCGCCGAGGAGCTGTCACTCGATGCCCTGGCCAGCTCGCAGAGCGCTCAGCAATCGGCACAGGTAGAGCTGGAGACGCTCGCCACCTGGATGGAGCAGCGCACGCGGGCCGGTAACGCACTCGTACAGAGCTGGTATTCCGGCTCCGACCCAGAGCGCTCCAACCGCCTCCTGCTCGAGCAGCAGCGATGGGAAGCGATCGCGGCGGCGACCTTGAGCCTGTCGAGCATCGATCCGGCTTCCGAGTTCGGACCCGAGCAGGATCCGATCTTTCCGCAGCGCTACTTTGCTGC
>DASQLS010000107.1:0-15493 GCA_035629915.1 Candidatus Limnocylindrales bacterium
TCGGCACATGGGCTTGATAGGAGAGCCGAGCCAATGCCAGCCGCGCGAACGATCAGAAGGGCGGCCAGGGGATCGCCGGCCGGAACGGATCGGGCTGCGGAAAGCGACCCTCGCTCAGCAGCTGCTCGGCCCGTCGCTGAGTGGCGCGAACCTCGCGCGCACTGAGCAGCTGACGCAGCGTCGCGCCGAGCTGACCGTCGAGGCCGTCGCACACACTGCGTATTACCGCCAGCTCATTGTCGGTGATCGACTCGCCGCGCCAGCCCCACAGGACGGTGCGTAGCTTCGGATCGGCCGAGAAACAGATGCCGTGGTCTACGCCCAGGATCCGGCCGTCGGCGGTCGGCAGCAGATGGCCGGCCTTGCGGTCGGCGTTGTTGACCAGGGCGTCGAAAAGGCACATCGAGCGCAGCCGCTCATCGGAGCGCGTCACGACCTCAACGACGTCGACCTCTGGATCGGCCTCGATCCATTCCTGGACCATGCCCTCGCCGAATGGTCCATCGCGCAACACCGTCGGCGGTACTACGTGCCATCCGCTCAGCTCGGAGACGATGTAGGCCGCCACCTCGCGGCGTGCCAGCGTCCCGTCTGGGAAATCGTCGAGCGGTCGTTCGCCTCTGACCGGCTTGTAGACACACAGCGCGCCGACCTGTTCGGCGAACACGGCAGGATCGGTGACATCGATCGGCAACGCATCAGGATCCCCGTCTGCCACCGGCGCGATCCGGCACAGGAACGTAGCGTTGGATGCGGCCGTCAGCCGGCCGACGATCTCGAGGTCGCCCTCGAGCAGCAGGTCGATCGTGCTCAGTGGGTGTAGCCGTTGCGTCGTGGGCAGAAGTGTCCGGTCGGGTCGAGCGGAGCACCGCACTGCGGACACGGCGGCCGGCCAGCCTGCACCACGGCGAGCGCGCCGCTCGCAAAGGCGAGTGCGGCCGGCGGCGCGAGCTGGACACGCACGACGTCGAGGTCCTCGTCCACCTCCGCAGCAACGAAGGACATCACCGGTTCCTCCGCCTGCAGCTCCTGTTCGCCCGCGACCGTCGCGACTGGTTCGTCCTCCGACTCGGCGTCGTCGATCTCGACATCCTCGTCACCGAGCTCGCGCGCCTCGATGACGATCTGCTCGTGATCACCGTCCCAGCCGAGCGTCAGCAGGCCGACGCGGAACTGCTCGACGACCGGCTCTTCGAGGCGCTGAGGCTGCCCGGGCGGATCCTCGCCGACCTCTACGCCACCCTGGCGCAACGTCAGAAGCAGCGTCGCCAGGCGCTCGGCGAGGATGGCTACCTGAGCTTTCTCGAGGGCGACCGACACGACCTGGCCGCCCTTCGTCGCCTGGAGGAAGAACGTTCGCTGGCCCGGCTCACCCACGGCACCGCAGATGAACCGATCGGGCCGGTCGAAGCTGTACACACGGCGCGGCATCTGATCTCCAATTAGCACGCGAAGGCGTTGACTCTAATACTCTTTCGATTCCCGCCCCGCCCCGCCACCTGGAGGTTGTTCGGCTTGCAGTTCCGGACCGTTTCGACACTTGCCGGAGAGCAGCTCGACGCGCTGATCGTCCCGGTCTTCAAGGAGGGCAATGCAGCCAGCGCCGCGCCCGACGACGTTCGCCAACAGGCCGAATGGGTAGCCCGCGAGAGCGGCGCCCGGAAGCTGTTCGGCTCGACCACGCACCTGCAGGAAGGCTCGGACGGCGGTCCCACGCGACTCGTGGTCGTTGCCGCGGGAAAGCGTGACGAGTTCGACATCCAGCGCTCATGGCAGGTCGTGAGCTCCGGCGTCCGATCGCTGTGGCAGTCGACCGCACGACGCATCGCCGTCGTCGTCGAGACGGATGCGCTCGATCGCACCGAGGCTGTTCAGAGTGCGGTCGAGGGCGTCATCTATTCGATGTGGCGACCTGAGACCTACCGAACGAGCGAGGACGAACGGCAACTGCCGCCGATCGAGGAAGTCCTCATCGTCGCCGGCGACGCCGCGGACGAGGACGCAATCAGCCGCGGCACTTTTGTCGGCGATGCCGTTAACTGGGCGCGCAACCTGTCCAACGAGCCGGCCAACCTGATGACGCCAACACGCGTCGCGGAGGAAGCGGCAGCGCTGGCATCCGGAGCCGGCCTCGACATCGAGGTCGTCGAGGAGGACGCCGCGCGCGAGATGGGCATGGGCAGCTATCTGTCCGTCGCCCGCGGCAGTGACGAGCCGGCCAAGTTCATCGTGTTGCGCTATCACGGTCGTGGCGGCGATGGCTACGACCTGGGTATCGTCGGCAAGGGCATCACCTTCGACTCGGGCGGCATCTCGATCAAGCCGTCCGAGGACATGCATCTCATGAAGCACGACATGACCGGCGCCGCGGTCGTGCTTGCAAGTGCGGGCGTCATCGCCCAGCTGGGCCTGCCGATCAACCTGATCTGCGTCGCTCCATGCACCGAGAACCTGCCCGGCGGCCACGCCACCAAGCCGGGTGACGTGGTCACCAGCATGAGCGGCAAGACGGTCGAGGTGATCAACACCGATGCCGAGGGCCGGCTCGTGCTGATCGACGGCATCACCTTCGCCCAGCGCGAGGGAGCCAGGCGGATTGTTGACGTGGCCACCCTCACGGGCGCGATCCGCATCGCGCTCGGCCGCTACTACACCGGCCTGTTCGGACGCCCCGACGCCTTCGTCGATGCCGTACGAGCGGCAGGCGACGAGAGTGGCGAACGCCTCTGGCCAATGCCGCTCGCGGATGAGCATCGTGACGAGGTCAAGAGCGATGTTGCCGACCTGCGCAACAGTGCCGGCCGCCTCGGCGGCGCCATCCTTGGAGCCGCGTTCATCGATGCGGTGATCGACGAGGACACCAATTGGGCGCACCTCGACATCGCCGCAACGGCGTGGGCGGAGGAGGATCGGACGTACTCTCCGAAGGGTCCGCAGGCGCCAACGATCAGGACGATTGTCGAACTAGCCGCTAAGATCGCCGCGCGCAACTAGCGCGCGCCTGAGGACGCGCAGCAAGCTCTGCGCAAGTGAAGAAAATCCCACCGGCCGATTGCCCAACGGCAACCGCCGGTGAGCGACGATAAGACTGGCGCGAGCCGCCCGCTGCCCAGGGGAGCAGCACACCCGCGGTGAGCCGCCCGACGTTACACAGACAAGCTAATGGAGTCTGCTGAAGATGCGCGTTCTGCGTGCCGTACTTGCCGCCTCGTTCCTGGTCGCACTGGTTCCCTCGGTCGTGCTCGCACAGGGCCCGCTCGAGATCACCACTCCCTTCCCGGCCGTGGTGGCCGACCCGGGCGCGACCGCGAGCTTCGACATCACCGTCACGACTGACACTCCGCAGAGAGTCAATCTGGCCGTCATCCAGCAGCCTGATGGCTGGGACACCACGCTGCGCGGCGGTGGCTCGACCGTTTCGGCGGTGTACACCGTGTCCAACCCGGAGTCGCCGCTCCAGATCAATGCGGCTGTGACGGCCGAGGTGGTCATCCCCGAGGACGCCGCTCCCGGCTCCAACCAGGTCATCATCGAAGGCACCGGCGCTGCTGGCACCAGCGTGCAGCTGACGCTAGACATCACGATCGAGGCGCTCGAGGCGGGTTCGGTCACGATGGAGTCGGATTTCCCGACGCAGAGCGGTCCGGCCGACGAGGTCTTCACGTTTGACCTCGAGGTCCGCAACAGCACGAACCAGCAGATCACGCTGTCGTTCGAGGGCGAAGGCCCTCCAGGCTGGCGCGTCGTTGCCCGACCGGGCGGCGACACCAGCGCGACGACCGCGGTGGTTGACGCCGGCGGCCTGTCGACTGCCAACGTGTCGATCACCCCTCCCGCCGACGTCGCCGCCGGGCAGTACCCGATCGTCGTCCGCGCGCTGGGTGGCCCTGAGCCGGTCGAAACCCAGCTCGGCATCGAGATCACCGGCAGCTACGCAATGACCATGTCGACCGAGGACCAGCGCCTGAGCGCGAATGTCACGGTCGGCAGCACGACCACCGTCAACGTCGTCGTCGAGAATACCGGCAGCGCGCCGCTCGAGAACGTCGCGCTGGCCGGCACGCCGCCGCGCGATTGGACGGTGACGTTCGAGACTCCGACGATCGAGGTGATCGCCCCGGGCGCGTCAGAGACTGTGCCGGCAACCATCCAGGCGGCCGGCAATGCCGTGGCCGGCGACTACGTGGTGACGATGCGGGCGAGCAACGACGAGGTCAATGACTCGATCGAGCTGCGCACGACGGTCGAGGGCTCGCCCATCGGCGGCCTGATCGGCATCGGCATCCTGGTCGTCGTTGCCGTCGGCCTGTTCTTCGTCTTCCAGCGTTATGGCCGCCGCTGAGACGCCGGCCGAGCAGGCCGGCGATCAGGCCGGAGAGTCCGCGCTAGCCCAAAAGGCCGCCCCGTCGGGCGCGATCGCGATCCGGACCAAGGCACTGACCAAGAAATACGGTGAGTTCACGGCGGTCGACAAGCTCGACCTGAGCGTCAAGCAGGGTGAGGTCTACGGCCTGCTCGGTCCCAACGGAGCGGGCAAGACGACGACCATCCTGATGCTCCTCGGCCTGACCGAGCCGACCTCCGGCACGGCCCGCGTGATCGAGCTCGATCCGGCGCGCAACCCACTCGCCGTAAAGCGCCACGTGGGCTATCTGCCCGACGCGGTCGGCTTCTACGGCGGCATGACCGGTCGTCAGAACCTGCGCTACACGGCACGACTGAACAGCATCGACGGCAAGGTCGCTGAAGAGCGAATCGACCGACTGATCGCGCGCGTTGGCCTTGAAAAGGCCGGCGACAACAAGGTCGAGACCTATTCGCGCGGTATGCGTCAGCGCCTCGGCCTGGCCGACGTGCTGGTCAAGGATCCCTCGATTGTCATCCTCGACGAGCCGACCACGGCCATCGACCCGGCCGGCGTGGTCGAGGTCCTCGAGCTCGTTCGCGAGCTCGCGCGTGACGGCGCCGCTGTGCTCCTCGCCAGCCACCTGCTTCACCAGGTACAGCAGGTGTGCGACCGGGTGGGCATCTTCGTCGGCGGCAAGCTCGTCGCCCACGGAACGATGGACAAGCTCGCCGGCGAGCTCGGGACCGGGCCGATCGAGATCGAGATCCAGGCCGGACCGCAGGTCGAAGAGATTCGTCGCATCGCTGCCGCTGTCAGTGGCGTGACGCGGGCCGAGCTCGACCCGCGCGACGTCCGGACAGTTGTTGCCTTCGCCGACAGTGACGTTCGGGCCGACCTGGCCCGCGCCCTGGTCGAGGCCGGTCACCCGCCGTCGCACCTGCGTCGGCGCGGCGACGAGCTCGACGAGGTTTACCGCCGCTACTTCGCGGCCAGCGAGCCAGTGCCACCGTCCGAGGTCGCCGCATGACCGGATCAGACGCGGCCGCGCTCCGTGGCGACGCCACTACGCGCGGCCGGAAGCGCAAGAAGCTGCGCAATCAGCCGGGAACGCCGGCACCCGTCGAGCAGCCGGTCGCGGCGGCTGAAGAGGAGAGGAGCTTGCGCGCCGGCTGGCGCGTCATCGCCGCCAAGGAGTTCTCCGATCACATCCTGAGCGTCCGCTTCCTGGTGCTGACGGTCATCCTCGGCCTCGCGGCTGCGGCCGCCGTCTATGCGACGGCCGGTGCGATTCGCGACATCGCCACCGACGCGAGCGGCGCGCCGTCGCTGTTCCTGAAGCTGTTCACCGTCTCACGCGGCGATATCCCTTCGTTCACCACGTTCATCGCCTTCCTCGGCCCGCTGCTCGGCATCGCCTTCGGCTTCGACGCGATCAACGGCGAGCGCTCCGAGGGGACGCTGCCGCGACTGCTGTCTCAGCCCATCCACCGCGACGACGTGATCAACGGCAAGTTCGTCGCCGGCCTCTCGGCAATCACGGTCATCTTTGTCGCGGTCACCCTGGTCGTTACCGCCGTCGGCATCTTCCAGCTCGGCATCCTGCCCGATCCGGAGGAGATCGCCCGGCTAATCATCTGGGTCGGCCTGGCAGTGGCGTACGTGGGTCTGTGGCTGGCCATCGCGTTGCTGTGCTCGGTTCTGCTGCGCCGCGCCGCGACATCGGCGCTCGTTGCCATCGCCGTCTGGTTGCTGGTCACATTGTTCGCCACGCTCGTCGTTGGCCTGATCGCGGGTTTCATCGCACCCATCCCGGCCGATGCGGCGCAGGGCAGTGCCGCCGCCTTGCGCAACACGGCGGTGCAGCAGGAACTGGCCCGATTGTCGCCCAGCCAGCTATTCGAGGAGGCCACCGCGGCCGTGCTCGACCCGAGCATCAGGACGCTAAGCCCCGGCCTAGTAACAGCAGCTCAGGCTGATCGTGCCATCCCGTCGATCCTGTCACTGCCGCAGAGCCTGCTCGTTATCTGGCCGCAATTCGTGGCCTTAGTCGCCGCGACGGCGGTGATGTTCGCCCTCGCATACGTGTCTTTCATGCGCCAGGAAGTGCGCGCCTAGTCAGGACGCGCATAATCGCCGCCATGCAGGCGATCAAGGTGGCGATATCGGTGACGAGGCGGAAATGAAGGGCGATCGAGTCGAGGCCGTGGTCGACACCGGCCAGGGCGTCCAGACCTTCGAGATCGTTGCCCGCCGCGCGGGCCGGCGGATCGAGATCACGACCGCGCGCGGCGTGGTCGAGGTGACCGAGGTGACGCGGTCGGGCAAGCCAGTGCGCACCGGTCGGTTCATGGCTAACCGGCTCGTCGCCCTGGTCGAGCATCCCGGCCTCGAGAATGACGGTGGGGGTGGCGTCGATGTCGAGACGCGCCGCCGGATGGGCGCGGACACCTCACGTGGCCGCAGTCGGCGCAGCGAGCCCGCCGCGGACGCGCCGCGTCAGCTGACCGTGCTGGGCGAGGACTCGGAGGACGGACCGACCGACAACGGCGCCTAGCTCGCTATGGCAGCGGACAGCGGCATGGTGTCCCGGGTGTCAGGAGATCGCGGCGCTGCTGTGCGGGGCGGACCGCGTAAGCAGCCAGCCAATCACAAGCATGGCCGCGCCCCATGCCAAGAAGGCCACGTCGTACAGCAACTGATCGGGTCCAGGCCGGACATGGTGCAGGTTGAGCAGATGGTGGTCGATGATTCCCTCAACCACGTTGAACAGACCCCAGCCGATGAGCATGCCGCCGATGAACCGCTTTGTGGCACCGGGTTCATGGCGTGCCCCGTTCGACGCCATCAGCAGGAACACACCGACAACGGTGATGATCCAGGTAGCTGCATGAAACAAACCGTCGCCAATGGTGTTCAGCTCGAGACTCTCCAGGTTGGTCGGTGGAGTCGGCGTACTGACCATGTGATGCCATTGGAGAATCTGGTGCAGCACGATGCCGTCGAAGAAACCGCCAAGTCCCAGTCCGAGCACGACTGCTGCGACCATGAACCGCGTCCGTGGCGGACCTGCGTTGGACATCCCGGTCGCTCCTCGAATCTCGTATATAGGTGAGGGTCGGATCCGCATAATCCCGTCGAGGTGATCCGCACGATCCCGAGCAACACGTCAGATCCGAGGCGGGGCACCGGTTTCAGTCCTGAGAGCAGTAGAGCGCACCGATGTGGATGCGCCCATTTCGGCGCTGCCCTGCGACGTTGCAATCGGACCTAGTGGCCGAGTTTGTCGCGTTGTCGCTCCGCGGCGATTTCGTCCTCGATCATCTGAGTCAGGATGCGCATGGCGCGTTCCTCGACGTCCTTGGTCGCCTGGTGGTAACCAGGGGTACTCGGCTGCGACGCAGTCCTGCGGTCCTCGGCCTCTTTGAGGTGCTCGATGTCCTGCTGGACCGTACGCCGTCCGCCGGCGTAGCCGGGACGTTATTGGCGTACTCGCGTGACAGCCAGGCACCTGAAATCGAGCTGGCGCGCCGGGCTGCTCGTTCCCGCTGCCGGCTCCCGGTGCTCCTCGACGGGTCGAGCCGCAGGAGAGCCGCCGGGCGCGTTCGCGGTGTTAGCCCGGCGACTTGGCAGCAAGCTGATAGTCAGTTTGTAACCGGATTCCCATTGGGAAACGGCATCTATTGAGGTGGGGCTTTCCTAGGGTTAAACCATGCCCGAGTTGCCATTGGAGCCGAAGCCCGGCCGCTTCAACGTGGTCATCGAGACCCCCAAGGGAAGCCGTAGTAAGTTCAACTACGTCCATGCCTCCTCGATCATCAAGCTGGGCAAGCAGCTTCCCGCCGGCGCGGTCTTCCCATACGACTTTGGCTTTCTCCCATCGACGCGCGCGCCCGACGGCGACCCAATCGACGTGTTGCTACTGATGGAGACGCCTACCTTTCCGGGCTGTCTCGTCCGAGCACGGCTGATCGGTGTCATCGATGCTGAGCAGTCTTCCAAGCAGGGGCGCATGGTTCGGAATCCCCGACTAGTAGCTGTCGGGACGAAGGCGATTGAGTACAAGGGAGTCAAGAAGCTGTCCGATCTGCCGCCGCCGCTGATCGAGGACATAGAACACTTCTTCATCGCCTACAACGAGCGTGCCGGTAAGAAGTTCAAGGTCCTGGGACATGGCGGACGAAAGCGTGCGATCGGGATGGCAAGGAACGGTCGGATCGCCCGGCTTCGTGGAACCCCCGTGAGCACAGCCTAGCCCGATCCGCCTACCGTCCCAACCAGCGGCGTCGACGCGCGCTGGGGCGGTCGAGACCTCCGGCCGTTGCCATTGGCGTTTAGCGCGATGAGCGGCGCCGGTGACGCATCGGTAATGAGCGGCACGTCCGGTAGAGCGACACGGCGCTCGCCGAGGACCCGTGCATATGCAGCTTCGTATTCCGTGACCATGCGCTCACTCGAAAACCGCTCCCGTGAGTACGCTGCGATGCGGTCGCGCTTCAGATTGGCCACACGACCGACCGCGAGGACGGCCTCGCTCACGTCGTCGACCAGGTAACCAGTCAGTCCGTGCTCGATTGTCTCCGTGCACCCACCAGCGCGGCGCGCAATTACGGGCGTGCCGGTTGCCATCGACTCGATTGCTACGAGACCAAATGGTTCCGGCCACGCCCCGAGCATTAGCGTCGCCAGCGCACCGGAGAGCATGGCGTCGCGAGCGTCGCCGTCAAGCTCCCCGCGCCAGTCGACGATACCCTCAGCCACTGCTGGAGCCACGAGCTCTTCGAACATCTCACGCTCATTGGGTTCGTGGACCTTGGCTGCCATGACGAGGCGGCGGCCCGTGCGCCGTGCGACCTCGATCGCCTCGGCAATGCCTTTCTCGGGTGTCAGTCTTCCGACGACCGCCAGGTACTCACCCGCTTTGCTGACCTGCGGCGTGGCCGAAAAGTCAAGGCCATGGTGGATGGTCGAAACCCAGTTCGCGCCGGGATTCCAACGCCGCTGACTGTCGCTGATCGCCACCAGCGGAATCTCCGAGAACTCGTCGATCAAGTCGGAGGTGCCACCGACGTCAAGGCGGCCGTGAAGCGTCGTCACCACTGGCGTAGGACCGTAACGAGCCAGCGGAAAAGCGGGCACGTCGATGTGTGAGTGAATGATGTCGAACCGATCCGCCTGTCGCCATGCCATGGCCACCGCGAGCTGGATGTATGCGGTCTGGTCGCCACTGTGCCCGCTGCGCCAGAGGGCGCGTTCGACGACCGGAACGATCTCGCACGGGAGGTCGGAGTCGCCGGTTGCAAACACGGTCACCGCGTGGCCGCGTTCGTGCAAACCCTGCGCGAGGATGGCGACAATCCGCTCCGTCCCGGCATAGCCGGCCGGTGGCAGGGCCACCATTGGCGCGGCCAGGATTGCGATGCGCAATCTGGACGGGTTGGACCGGTCAGTGACGGGTTGAGACATTCTCGGAAACTCTCCGTTCAGGCGGCTTTGGGACGGGTCGAGTGAGTCCGGCGCTTGCCGAAGCTGACGACAGCTCTGGCTGCGCCGTGCTCGGCAGTTATCCGTGCTGGTCGATTGCGCAGCCAGACCCGCTCGACCTCAATCGAGCGCCAGCCGGCGGGAAGGATTACCTCGCGGCTGGGCCACGTTGACGGGTCGGCAGGACTCAACCGGAGGCCCGGCAGTCCGTACATCAAGCCCATCAGAAAGCCCCCGAGATTGGCGAAAAAGGGGCCGGCCGGCGGATTGTCCGGGTAGAGGATGGGGTGCTGCTCGAGAGCCTGGAGGAAGCGCCCACGATGCATCTCGGCATAACCCTGTTCGTACAACTTCAGGGCCAGGCGTCGGTCTCCGGACCAGCACGCCCAGACTCCGTAGAGCGCCGATAACATCGGCGAGCCGATGTAGCCGGGGGCCAGACGCAGGTAATAGTCCAACGTGGCCTGTGCGACGTCGGGCGCGAGCGGGTGCCAGATCGGGAAGATTCCGGCGAGCGGCCCAGGCGTGGCGCCCTTCTCTTCATTCGGGCGGAAATCGTCGTGGCTCATCACCGCTCGCGTCCGACTGTGGTGTGGAACCTCGAGTCCAGACGCTACCTCGCGCCAAGCGTCAGGTATCGGCTCCCCGAGTCTCTCCGCGAGTGCAATTGCGTCTCGCAGCACCGCCAACGCCGCCATGATGGTGTACGCATCGTTGTCCGTTGGTTCCTTCCGCTCAGCGATACCCATCGTCCGCGGCCAGGCATAGCCGGTCCGGCGGCGCTCGACCCGACTTACGATCCAATCGGCCACGCCGAATATCACCGGGCCGGCATGATTGTTCAGAAAGCGGCCGTCGCCCGTGACATGGACGAATTGAGCAAATGCCCACGCCACGTCCAGCGAAACGTGATCCTCATGCCACGATGCCTTGCCTGATCCGGGCGCAGACTCCTCACCGTTGAGCGGGCCGCTCTCCCATGGATACTGCAGCCCGGCGCGGCCGTTCAACTTTGCGTTCATATGCGCTGCATCCAGCGTTCGCGACCGGTACTGAAGGATGGACCGCGCTGCATCCGGCTGGCAGAGAATCAGTGGTGGAACGCAGAACAGCTCGATGTCCCACATCACGTGGCCGTAGTAGTAGTGATAGTCGTCCCACTGAGCGAGCCCAAAGATCGAGGTGCTCGAGGGTGCGGAACGGTGGGCCGAGGTGTTCAAATAGAAGAAGGCGGCATCGGCTAGCTCTTGCCAACGCGTGTCGTCCGAGTCGATGACGACGCGTGATTTCCAGAGCTCCTGCCACTCACGCCGGTTGCTGGCGCGCAGCTCGTCGAAACCAACGCTGGCGGCCCGAGTCACCAGTCGCGTAGCCTCGCGGGCAGGATCCTGATGCATCACCGACGGCACGAGGCTTGCCATCTGACGCATCCGGTACGTGCGGCCGGGCCGAGCGCGCAGCGTGTATTGGGTGGCGAGAGCGCTTTCCAGGCCCCAGTCGAGGACCTTGCGCTCGGCGTCGCCTTCCGGCTTGAGCTCGCTGACGTATGCAATGCCGCACCGTGAGCGACCGCCCAGCCCGGTCCAGAGCAGCATCCCATCAGCTTCTTCGGGCTGATCCTCCTCTGTCGCTGTGTCGCGGTCCGCGACGGCACCGGCCACCTTGCTGATGTCGACGATCGCGCGCAGCGCCAGATCGCACGGCTCGTCGACGCGCACCGCGACCTCCTGGAGGACGATCGTTGGGTCCGTTCGGCTGCATAGGGTGAGCACTTCGATTCGGGCGCTCACCCCTTCCGCGGCGTAGGTGAACTCGGTCCGAAGCTCGCCGCAGGAGAAGTCGTAAGCCTGCTCTACGAACTGTGCCTGCTGCGGAACAGCCGTGAGCCAGACGTTGTTCAGCGAGATGTCGCCGGCGATCGGGTACGGCGCCTGAGCGGCAGCCTCCACGCGGACCACGGGATGCATGCCGCTAAACCCATTGACCAGCACCACTCCGGGAAGCAACGGGATATCGACCACGCGCAGTCCCACAAGACCATTCGAGACGTACGCCGGCAGCTCGTTACGAGCGGCGACTGTGACTGGCGGCGGACTCAACGGGTCGGACACGGACGAAGACTGCCCGCCGACCGGCGCAGCCAGGAACGCCAGAAGGGCGCGGCGACATTGATTCTGGCTCGCAAAATCCTCGGCAGTGTCTTGGAATGAGGAGGTGGGACTCTCGCCGCTCAGCCTACGGCCCGATGATCACGCCTTCGTTTGGCCGTAGACGGACTTCGTGGCCGACGCCGGGCGTATCGCCGCTGAGGGTGGACAGCAGGACGCGGCCGCCATCGATCGGCGAGCGAAAGGTGACCTCTCCTGGGCCCATGTTGAGTGCGACTACGAGCCGTCGTCCGGGGACGGAGCGTTCGTAGGCCAGAAGATCGCCAGTTGCGGCGATTGGAGCCCACAAACCCTCCTTGAGTGCGGATTCACGCCGCCGCAGCGCGATCAGATCTCTGTGAAGGACCAGCATGGAAGAAGCGTCGTCGCGCTGCGCAGCGACGCTGATTGACTCGATTTCTGGTCCGATCGGCAGCCACGGATCTCCAGACGTGAATCCAGCCCGGTGGGCAGTGTCCCAGCGCATCGGGGTCCGGTGCGGATCACGGCCGCGCGAGCTGCCAGCCAGGCGGGCGGGATCCTGCTCCTGGTCGCGTGGGATCTCGACGTCGGTCATCCCCAGCTCGTCTCCGTAGTACAGCGTGGGTGTGCCGCGCAGAGTGAGCAGCATCATCGCTGCGACCCGCGCCTGGGCCGGGCCGACTCTGGTCGCGACGCGCGGCTGGTCGTGGTTGCCGAGCACCCAATTGGGCCATCCGTGGCTTGGCAGCGCGGCCTCGTACGCGGCGATTGCCTCGCCCACCACGTCCGCGCGCCAGGGCAACAGCAGCAGCTGGAAGTTGAAAGGCAGGTGTGCGCCGAGCCGGTGCGGATGACTGCCGTAATAGGCCATCAATCGATCGACCGGCAGATAGATCTCGCCGATCAAGACCCTGTCTTGGTATTCGTCGAGAACGCCACGCATGTCGGCAACGATCTCGTGTACCTCGGGCCTGTCGGCGGTATAGACGGGCAGCAGCATGTCGTAGGTTCGACGAGCGCTTTCTCGCCATTCTGGATTGGGCGGGTTATCCCGGAGCTGCGCGTCCTTGATCAAAAGCCACATGACGTCGACCCGAAACCCGTCGATTCCACGTTCGAGCCAGAAGCGCAATGCGTCGTACATGGCCTCGCGCACACGCGGGTGGCGCCAGTTGAGGTCGGGCTGTTCCTTCAGAAACGAGTGCCCGTAATACTGGCCGGTCTGTTCGTCCCAGGTCCACGCCGGACCGCCGAACATGGACAGCCAGTTGTTGGGCGGGCCACCCTCGGCCGTGGGGTCTGCCCACAGGTACCAATCGCGTCGCGCGTTGTCACGTGACGAACGCGACTCCTCGAACCATGGATGCTGGTCAGACGTGTGATTGGGAACGAAGTCCAGCAGCACACGGAGCCCCTTGCGGTGCGCCGCCGCGACCAGTGCTTCGAGGTCACTGAGCGTACCGAAAATCGGATCGACGTCGCAGTAATCTGCAACGTCGTAGCCAAAGTCGGCCATCGGCGAACGGAAAACGGGCGAGATCCAGATCGCTTCGACGCCCAGCCAGACCAGGTAGTCGAGGCGATTGATGATCCCAGCCAGGTCGCCGATTCCATCTGAATCCGAATCCTGAAAGGAGCGTGGGTAAATCTGGTAGATGACGGCGGTCTCCCACCACGGTCGGCTGTCGCTTGGTGCGTGGTCAATAGGCTCGGCTTGCGTCATTTCGACACGTTACGACTGCTGGCGACCCTGTTCCGTAGCGCCGCTCGCCGGATAACTGCATTCGAATGAAAAATTGGGCAGGCAACGTGACCTATCGAGCGCGGCAGGTACTCGAGCCGCGCTCCGTGGATGAGCTCCAAGAGCAGGTACGCCGGTCGTCCTCGATGCGAGTCGTGGGAACGCGCCACTCATTCAATGACATCGTCGACACCGAGGGCGACCTGATCAGCCTGGAACGCCTGCCGCCCTTCTTCCACGTCGATCCAAATACGCCGCAGGCGACTCTCGGCGGCGCGATGCGCTATGCGGAGCTCTGCCCCAGGCTGGATGAGACCGGCTTCGCTCTGCACAACCTGCCGTCCCTGCCTCACATCTCCGTCGCCGGCGCCGTTGCGACCGCGACCCACGGCTCGGGCCGCGACCATCGCAACATGTCGGCGGCCGTTTCGGCCCTCGAGTTGGTCGTCGCCGACGGAACCGTCGTGCACTACTCGCGCGCCGACGATCGAGACCTGTTCGCGGGCGTGGTCGTCGGGCTGGGTGCGCTTGGCGTCGTGACACGTTTGACCCTGGATCTCGAGCCAGCCTACGACGTGCGTCAGGACGTCTTCGAGCACCTGCCGTTCAGTCAGTTTCTCGAACACTTTGACGAGCTCTCGGCGTTGGCCGAAAGCGTCAGCTTCTTCACCGCGTGGAATGCACAGGAGATCGACCAGATCTGGGTCAAGCGCCGTGCTGATGGCGGAGACTGGGAACCGCCAGGGAACCTCTACGGCGCGACTCCCGCACGCGACCAGGTCCATCCCATTCGTGGCATGCCAGTCGAGAGATGTACCCCGCAGCTTGGCTCAATTGGATCGTGGCACACCCGCCTGCCGCACTTTCGAGCGGGCTTCGTTCCGAGCAGTGGGAATGAGCTCCAGAGCGAGTACTTCGTCCCAATCGACGTGGCTCCAGCTGCATTCGCCGCGTTGCTTCCGCTGCGGGTGGCGATCGCCAAAATGATCCAGGTGACCGAGATCCGGACAATAGCTGCCGACGACCTGTGGCTGAGCCCGTCCTACAAGCGGGACAGTGCCGCCATCCACTTCACGTGGCGGCCTGACCAGGCCGGAGTGTCGCGCCTCCTGCCTAAGATCGAAGCCGCCCTCGCACCGTTCGATCCGCGGGCCCACTGGGGCAAACAGTTCGCACTTCCGTCCGAGGTTGTGCGCGCCGGCTACGCACGGATCGCTGATTTCGAGCGACTGTGTGCGCAGCTTGATCCGGAAGGGCGGTTCAGCAACGCGTTCATCCGCCGCTTTGTTCGCAGCAGATCATTTGGTGGTCCACGCGCCTGAAGTTCGGATCAACAATTTCAACGCTGGACGGAAGCGGGGGCGACCGTCGTTTTGTACGGTGGCGGACCGACATCCGCGCTGTGTGTTCTTACGGTGCCCCTCGGGCTGGGCCCGCACTTGTGGCGTGGGGGCGGCTAGCCATACGTTGATTTCGGGGGCTTGGCGATGCGCCGGGAAATCAAGGAGACGCTGGCGCTGTGGCGCGAGGCCGAGCGGCAGCTTGACAGCATTCGCGAAGGCGAAGGCGAGTCGCCCGCCGCGATAGCCAGGGAGCGGGAGGTCATTCGCCTTCGAGCGCGGTTCCAGCACCTGACGGCTGTCTACATGCTGGCGCCCGTGGACGAGCTCAATGTGACGATGCGCGATGACCGAGTGCAAGCAATGAGCGCCGAGGCCTGGGGCTCGTCGATGGCGTTCGGGAGGTCCACGGTGAAGCAGTGACCGAACTGCGCAACGTGCAGTGTCGCCCGAC
>DASQLS010000108.1:0-10757 GCA_035629915.1 Candidatus Limnocylindrales bacterium
AAATGGTCCGGAGCGGGAGCATCCGCGCTCCACGCCGCGAGCAGCGCCGGTGGCCGGCGCTGGAGATGCCCGGCTCCGTCACGCTCGACCGGGCGAACGTAATGAGCGGCGGCGACGCGACCATCACGCAGCACGAGGACGATGCCCAGGTCGCGCGCCTCGTCGGCGATCTCACCCTGCCCTGACTCGCCGTGAGATTCGTGGCTCGATTCGTCATGGCCGGTGGGCCGGCGGCCACCGAGAACGCGCAGCACGTCCTCGAGCGAGCCGGCGACGACGGTGCCGCCGGCGAGCGCCAGGTCGGCAGCGTGGTGATCGGCGGGCAGCAGCGCGCAGATGCCGTTGCGCAGCTCGCGCGCGGCCGTCGCGTCGGTCGCAGCCACGGTCAGCGGCACGCCAGATTCGGCAAGCATCCAGACGAGCGCGACCAGGTCTGGATCCAGGGCGCCACCTGCCAGCTGCGCGGCGAGCGCAGGAGTGGGTGCAGGGTCAGACATCGGACGTGTTGCGCAATCCCGGATCGGGAGTGAAGGCCTCCTCGACCTCGGCTTCCGCGGCCGCGACCTCGTGGCGCGTCTCTTCGTCATTGGTGTCCTGCGGCTGTTCGCGCTTCCGTCCGCGCTTCTTGCCACCGCCGGGCGTCTCGGGGATGTTCACGCCGAACCGGCGCGCGAGGCGTTCGCCACCGGGCACCGACTGGGCGATGAGCGTCACGACCTCGTTGAGCAGCGCCCTGTCGATCACGATGATCGCCAGCAGGAACGTGACCACGCCTGTGATCGTCTCGGCGGCGAGCAGCACGAACGTGCTCACGTTGCCGGTCAGGACCAGCTTGACGGCAACCACCGCGGTCGACATCACGATCGTTGCCAGTGCCGGCGAGCGCAGCTCTCCGAGGTGCGCGGAGATCGGGATGCCGGCGTACTTCTTGAGCCAGAGCATGATCAGTGGCATGAGCAGGTAGCCGCGGATCACGTACGCGGCGGCAACCGCGGTGATCTCCTGGAACACGGCGACCGCGATCACAAAGCCGATGACGTTCACGATCGCGGTAATCAGCCTGATCCGAAAGGTGACCTCGGGATGTCCGACGGCGTTGAGCAGCGCCCCACTGAAGAGCTGCACGGTCAGCACCGGTCCGATCAGGAACAGGATCGCTGCAACCGGCCCGCTCTCTGCCCACTCCGCGCCGAAGATGAAGACGACCGCCTCCGGGGCGACGAGGGCCAGGCCGATGTAGCCGGGCAGGATGATGACCGCCAGCGCGCGAGTGACGCGCGAGTACGCCCGGCGCATCCGGTCGCGATCGTTCTGCAGCCGCGAGAAGACCGGGAAGGCAAGCTTGCGCGCCGCGTTGACGAGCAGAACCTGGCTGGTGTCGAGGATGCGGTACGCGACGGCGTAGAAACCAAGCAGCGTCGGGCCGAGAAATGCGCCGATCAGCAGTCGATCGACGTTGCGGCTCAGGAAGTTGAGCAGGTCGCCCGCAACAACGTTGATGCCGAAGGCGAAGAGCTGTCGGAAGTCGGCGCGTGAGAAGTGGAATCCGGGTCGCCACGGACTGACCGTCCAGAGGGCGATGACTGACACACCGGCCGCTACGAGCTGCTGACCGACGAGCGCCCACGCCCCGTAGTTCATGACCGCCATGGCGATGCCTACCGCGCCGCCGATACCCACCGCGAGAAGCTTGCGCACGGCAAGGCTGCGGAATTTCATCTCGCGCCGCAGCAGGCCCATCTGGATGCTGTTCAGCGCGACGGCGACGAAGGTGAGCGAGAGTGCCTGGATGATCGGCTCGATCGCCGGCTCGCCGAGCAGCGTGGCGATCGGTCCCGCAAGCAGGATCGTGCCCACTGTCAGCAGCGCACCGGTCAGAACGGCGACCCAGAACGCAGTGTCGATCTGGCGCCTGGTCAGGCTCTGCCGCTGGATGAGCGCGTCGCCAAGACCCTGATCGACGAGCAGCTGGGCGAAGGCGACGAAGACGCTGGCCAGTGCGACCAGACCGAAATCGACCGGCGTTAGCAGCCGGGCCAGAAGGACGAAGACGATCAGTCCGAGGAGCTGTGAGCCCCACGTGTCGATCAGCGTCCAGGTCAGCCCGCGAGCGACCTTCTTCTGGAGCGGTCCCTTTTCCGAGCCGTGGTCAGACGGCAGCCAAGGTTCGCTCAAGTCATCCGCCCCATTCGCCGCCCGTCAACCACGCCGGCCGAGTGTACCGGCGAGGACCGTCTGACCCCCCGTTGCGGCATTTGGCACCGGCCTGCAAGGTCGCGCGAGGTATTGACCCACGTTCCTCCACCCGCCACACTGCAAGAGTTCGGATCGATATCCGAACAGGGACAAGCCCGTCGATACGGGTAAGAAATAGCCGGTACACCACGACACTCCTCTCACGGACCCTTCGCGAGAAAAAGTCGCGAAGTCCGGCCGATGAAGGAGTGTTCTTCTTTGCAAGCAGATCGAACTCTGACCTGTGCCGACTGTGGCCAGGAGTTCGTTTTCACGGCCAGCGAGCAGCAGTTCTATACAGATCGCGGCTTCTCAGATCCACGCCGGTGCCGCAATTGCCGCGCGGCCCGCAAGGCCCAGATGGGTAGCGGCGATCAGGGCGGCTACGGCGGCGGCAGCAGTGGCGGCTACGGCGGCGACAGCGGCGGCTACCGCGAGCGACGTCCGCGCGAGATGTTCGAGGCAACGTGCTCGAACTGCGGCAAGCCGGCAATGGTTCCGTTCCGCCCAACGAGCGGCAAGCCCGTTTACTGCGACGACTGCTTCAGCCGCCGTCGCGCATAGCTGATTTCACAACCCGTCTCTTTGGAGCCGGTCAAGAAAGCCCCCGACCCGCGAGGGTCGGGGGCTTTTTCGTGCCTAGTCACTGAAACGGGCTCGTTGCGGCGAGTTCTCCACTCTGAGTGGAGATCAGCGCTAAAGCTCAACGTCGCCGATGTCGGCCCGGCCAAGGGCTGCGGCAACACCCGATTCCACGCTCAGTCTCGCGAACGCCTGTTGCGATCAGTCGCGAGAAGAACACAGCGCGTCTCCACTCTGAGTGGAGAGATGGTCCCTTCAAATGGGACGGCTACTTGTCGCGTTCGGCCGCTCCGGAAAGGGCTGCCTGGGCCGCGGCGAGACGGGCCACCGGCACGCGGTAGGGCGAGCAGCTGACGTAGTCGAGCCCGACCTCGTTGAAGAAGGCGATCGAGGCCGGGTCGCCGCCGTGCTCGCCGCAGATGCCGACCTTCAGGCCGGGACGCGCCGCACGACCCTTCTCGGTCGCGATGCGAACGAGCTGACCGACACCAGTGACGTCCAGCGTCTGGAACGGGTTCTCGGGCAGTACGCCGCGCTCGACGTAATTGAGCAGGAAGCCGCCCTCCGCGTCGTCGCGCGAGTAGCCGAACGCCATCTGGGTCAGGTCGTTGGTGCCGAAGCTGAAGAACTCGGCGTGCTCGGCGATCTCGTCCGCCGTCAGCGCACCGCGTGGGATCTCGATCATCGTGCCGAACATGAAGTCGACCTCGACGCCGGCCTTCTCCTGCACGCTGCGCGCCTCGGCGTCGAGGATCTCGCGCGCTGCCTTGAGCTCGTTCACGTGGCCGACGAGCGGGATCATGATCTCGGCATGCGGGTCGCCACCGGCCTGCTTGCGGCGGATCGCGGCGTTCAGGATCGCCCGCGTCTGCATCTTGATGAGATCCGGGATCATCAGCCCGAGGCGGATGCCGCGCAGGCCGAGCATCGGGTTCTGCTCGCGCAGCGCTTCCACGGCGCGCAGCAGCTCCTTCGCCTCGACGTACTTCGGATCGTCGGCTGCGACTCCGGTTGCCTCCATGCGCGTCACGTCGACGAGCACCTCGGCGTGATTGGGCAGGAACTCGTGCAGCGGCGGGTCGATCAGCCGGACCACGACGGGCAGGCCGTCCATCGCCTCGAAGATGCCGTAGAAGTCGCCTTCCTGGAGGCTCTCGAGCTTGGCGATTGCCTCGTCGAAACGGCGGACTGCCTCGCCGTCATCCGCTGAAAGTGCCTCGCCGGCGGCGGCCTTCTCCTTGGCCCGCGTCGCCTGGAACGCGACGAGAATCGCGTCACGGACGATGTCCAGCCGCTCCCCCTCGCGGAACATGTGCTCGGTCCGGCACAGGCCAATGCCCTGCGCGCCGTAGCGGCGCGCCATGGCTGCCTCTTCCGGCTTGTCGGCGTTGGTCCAGACCTGCAGGCGTCGGGCTCGGTCGGCCCACTCGAGGACCTTCTGCAGCTCGGCCTGGTCCTCGAAGCGTGCCGCCGTGGTGGGCAGCGCGCCGACGAACACCTCACCCGTAGTGCCGTCGAGCGAGATCCACTCCCCTTCGCTGAAGCCGAGGCCGTTGACACGCGCGGACTTGGTGCCGTAATCGATGATCAGCGACGCGCAGCCCGCGACGCACGGCTTGCCGATCTGGCGCGCCACGACCGCCGCGTGCGAAGTGGCGCCGCCACGTGCCGTGAGCACGCCCTGCGCGGCGGCCATGCCGTGAAAGTCGTCGGGCGAGGTCTCGATCCGGACGAGGATCACCTTCTCGCCCTGGTTGGCCATCTCGAACGCTCGATCGGCGTTGAACACGGCCTTGCCCACCGCCGCGCCGGGCGACGCGTTCAGGCCGGCCGTGAGGCGCTGCGCGCCGGACTTAGCGGTTGGGTCGAACTGGTCGCGCAGCAACTGGTCGACGTGGGCCGGCTCGATCCGGGCGAGCGCCTCGCGCTCGGTGATGATGCCCTCGTCAACCATGTCCGCGGCGATGCGCACCGCAGCTGTCGCCGTGCGCTTGCCGGATCGTGTCTGGAGCATGTACAGCCGGCCACGCTCGATGGTGAACTCGAGATCCTGCATATCGCGGTAGTGCTTCTCGAGACGACCCGCGATCTCCTCGAACTGGGCGTAGATCTCGGGCATCTGGTCGCGCATCTGCGAGATCGGCGTGGGGGTCCGGATGCCGGCCACAACGTCCTCGCCCTGGGCGTTGGTCAGGTACTCGCCGAAGAGCACCTTCTCGCCGGTGTTCGGGTCGCGCGTGAAAGCAACGCCGGTGCCCGAGTCGTCGCCCATGTTGCCGAACACCATCGTCACCACGTTGACCGCCGTGCCGAGGTCGTGGGCGATCTTGTTGTACTCGCGGTAGTCGTGAGCGCGCTTGCCGAACCACGACGCGAAAACGGCCTTGATCGACAGGTCGAGCTGCTCGAGCGGATCGGTCGGGAAGTCGCGGCCGGCCGATTCGCGGACGATGGACAGGAACTCGCCCACGACGTCGCGCAAGGCGCCCGCGTCGAGGTCGGTGTCCTGCGAAACGCCACGGCTCTGCTTGGCCGCGTCCAACGCGTGCTCGAATTTCTCGCCATCGACGTCCATGACGATGCGCCCGAACATCTGGATGAAGCGCCGGTACGCGTCCCAGCCGAAGCGCTCGTTGCCGGTCAACGCGACCAGGCCGTTGAGCGTCTGCTCGTTCAGGCCGAGGTTGAGGACGGTGTCCATCATTCCCGGCATCGAGAACTTGGCGCCCGATCGGACGCTCACCAGGAGGGGATTAGCGGCTTCGCCGAAGCCTTTGCCGGTCTCCTGCTCGAGTCGCTTGACGGCCGACAGCACGTCATCCCACAGGCCATCCGGGAGGCGCTCGCCGGCATCGAAGTAGTCGTTGCACGCCTCGGTCGTGATGGTGAAGCCGGGTGGTACGGGCAGGCCGGCGTTGGTCATCTCAGCCAGGCCGGCGCCCTTGCCGCCGAGCAGGTCGCGCATCGTTGCGTTGCCTTCGGCCGTGCCACCGCCCCACGCGTAGATGTAGCGTTTTGACGCGCGGTGCGCAGGCGCGGCGGAGGTTGCGGTCGCGTCGGTCATCAGAGAGATCCCTCGAGTTGGGGCGTCAGGCCCGGTCAGCGCACGGCTGGAGAGTGGTAAGTCGACCGATTGTACTCAGGCGTCAGCCATCGGCGGTCCAGTTACCATCCTCATCGATGACAGACCTGCTGACCGACACGCGCGCCATGGCAGCCGAGGACGAGAAGTACAACGCCAGCCTCGTCCGGCGCGAAGACGAATCCGAATCGCTTGCCTACTTCTGGGTGCGCTTCGACGGCGAGCCGACCCCCTTCGAGCCGGGCCAGTACATGACGATCGGCGTCGTGGTCGACGGCAAGATGGTCCAGCGCCCGTACTCGGTCGCGTCGCCACCGGTGAGCGCCGGCACGGAGGGCTACGAGTTCTACGTCAGGCTGGTCGAGGGTGGCACCTTCACGCCGCTGCTGTGGCGCATGGAGATCGGCCAGCGGATGCGGATGATCGGACCCAAGGGCAAATTCCTGCTCCAGCCGGACGACGACAGGACGCACATCTTCATCTCGTCAGGCACCGGCAACGCCCCCTTCGTTTCAATGATGAAGCAGATGCTCGCCGACGGCACTCCCCGGCCGGCGGTCTTCCTGAACGGCGTCTCGTACGCTCACGAGATCGGCTACCGCGACCAGCTGATGAGCTGGGAGACTGGCGGCGGGTATCCGGTCACCTACGTGCCGACCGTGTCGCGCCCAGACCATCCTGACAACGCCGGCTGGCTCGGCCGCACCGGTCGCGTGGAGTCGATCCTCGTCCCGGTCCTCGACGAGCTTGGCCTGACGCCGGCCAATTCGGTTGCCTACATCTGCGGCAACCCGGACATGATCGCGACCGCGGAGGAGCGGCTGCTCGGCCGTGGCTACGCGGAGGACCAGGTCCACAAGGAGCTCTACTGGCCCAAGGGCAAGGAGCCGCGCGGACTCGCAGCGGCCGATCTTGCCGCGGCCATCGACGCGGTCGAGGCGAACGCCGACCAGTAAGCCTCCGGCCAAGGGCGCCGCCGACCACCGCGCGAAAATTCCTGCGAATCACCTTCCCGAGCCGACTACGATGTTCGGCATCAAGCCAACCCGGGAGGAATGAACGGCGATGAATCGACGGCTGCTTGTCACCTTGGCGCTCGGCGCCCTACTCGTTGGTGCATGCACGAATACCCCAGCTCCGGCACCAACCCCAACCGCCAGCGCCGCGGCCAGCGGCGAACCATCCGCCGAGCCATCCGGCGCACCCACCGGCGAGCGGCTGGCGGAAATCCAGAGTCGCGGCCGCCTCATCTGCGGCGTCAACGGCGCCCTGCCCGGTTTCAGCTTCCTCGAGCAGGGCACCGGCGCCTGGTCCGGGTTCGACGTCGACTACTGCAAGGCCGTCGCGGCGGCCGTACTGGGCGATCCGGAGGCCGTTGACTATCGCCAGCTCTCGGCTGATGACCGCGGACCTGCGTTGCAGACCGGCGAGGTCGACGTCCTGATCAGGAACACGACCTGGACCGTCACCCGTGACGCCCAGTGGGGCCTCTTCGCACCGACCACCTTCTACGACGGTCAGGGACTCCTCGTCCGGGCAGAGGTAGGCGCGTCATCGATCGCCGATCTCGGCGGAGCGACCATCTGCGTCCAGTCGGGCACGACCACCGAGCTCAACCTCGCCGACGCGATGGTCGAGGCCGGCCACGAAGGCAATTACACGACGACGGTCCTCGGCGACATCGAGGAGACGTACAACACGTACGAGTCGGGCGCCTGCGACGCGGTCACGTCGGACCGCTCACAGCTCGTGTCACGACGATCCGCCATGGAGACTCCCGACGACCACGTCCTGCTCGAGGACGTTCTTTCCAAGGAGCCGCTCGGCCCGGTTGCGCCACTCGGCGACGACCAGTGGTTCAACGTCGTCAAGTGGACGGTGTTCGCCACGATCGAGGCGGAAGAGCTCGGCCTCACCCAGGCCAACGTTGCCGAGATGGCGACGACGAGCGACAACCCGGTCGTCCTGCGCCTGCTGGGAGCCGATCCCGAGCAGACCCAGGGCACCAACCTCGGTCTCGACAACGACTGGGTCGTCGGAGTCATCTCCGCCGTCGGCAACTACGGCGAGATCTTCGATCGCAACGTCGGCCCCGAAACGCCGCTCGGTCTCGACCGCGGCCTCAACCAGCTCTGGACGGACGGCGGTCTGCTCTACGCACCGCCCTACCGATAGCGGCACCTGACTGGCGGGCCGGGCGGATGCCCGGCCCGCCGTCCATATCCACCGTCTCAGCCCGAGTCGCGTGACAGCCGCCTCGCCGGCGCGCCGTTCGTCCGTGCCTCCGTGGCGCGACGTGCGCGTGCTGCGCATCGTTGGCCAGGCGGCAGTCGTCGTCCTGATCCTGCTCGCCGGCTATGTCCTGTGGGCCAACCTGACGAGCAACATGGCCGACGCGCGCCTCGGCTTCGGACTCGACTTCCTGCGCGCAACCGCGGGCTTCGACATCTCGCAGACAGTGGTGCCCTACTCGCCGCGCGACTCGTATGGCCAGGCGTTCCTGGCTGGTCTCGTCAACACGCTGCTGGTCAGCGTCGTTGGCATCTTCTTCGCCACCATCCTGGGCATCGTCGTCGGCGTCGCGCGGCTGTCGAGCAACTGGCTCGTCAACCGAATTGCGGCTGGTTACGTCGAGATCATGCGCAACACGCCGCTGCTCGTTCAGCTGGTGCTGATCTACGCCCTGTTCCTGCAGCTGCCGACCGTTGCCAACGCGATTGGCCTGCCGGGATCGATCTACCTCAGCCAGCGCGGCCTGGTCATTCCGCGGCCGCTGGCCGACGCACAGTTCGGGCTTTGGGTGGTGCTGCTCGCCATCGGCGTCGGCATCGCTTTCGTCTTGGCGCGCCTCGCGCGTCGTCGGGCGGAGCGCGGAGTGTCGACCCAGCACCTTGGCCTGGTTGGCCTGCTGCTCCTCGGCCTGATCGCCATTGTCGGCTGGGTGGTGCTCGCGCCGATCACCTTCGACGTTCCGGTCAAGGAGCGCTTCAACTTCGTCGGCGGCGTGGTCGTCTCGGCGCCGTTCGCGGCGCTGTTGCTCGGTCTGGTGCTCTATACCGCTGCCTTCATCGGTGAGATCGTGCGCGGCGGCATCCAGGCCGTGAAGCGCGGCCAGATCGAGGCGGCCAACGCGATCGGCCTGACCGCGGGCCAGACCCTGCGACTGGTCGTCTTCCCGCAGGCGCTGCGGATCATCGTCCCGCCGCTCACCAGTCAGTACCTGAACCTGATCAAGAATTCGAGCCTGGCGATCGCGGTCGGCTTTCCCGACCTCTTCTCGGTAAGTCGCACGGTCGCCAACCAGACCGGCCAGCCGGTGGCGGTGATCGTGCTGGTGATGTCGATCTATCTGACGATCAGCCTGGTCACGTCGCTGGTGATGAACCTCTACAACCGCCGCGTCCAGGTGCTCGAGCGATGACCACGGCGCCGGGCCACCTGCCGCCGCCGGTCACAAGCGTGGGCATCGTCGGCTGGCTGCGTCGCAACCTGTTCAACAGCCCGCTCAATTCGGCGCTGACCGTGATCGTCGGCGTCATCCTGGTGCTGGCGGTGGTGGTTTCGCTCAACTGGGTTCTGACCGACGCGAAATGGGGCGTCGTGACCACCAACTTCAGGCTGTTCATGATCGGCCAGTACCCGGCCGACGAGGCGTGGCGAGTATGGCTCGCTGTCCTGGCCGTGTCGCTGCTGACGGGAATCTCGGCCGCGTCGACCACGAGCCGGGCAGCGCGAACTCTGGCGATGGGCCTGTCGGCCGGCCAAGCGCTGCTGGGTTTGCTGGCGATGATCTCGGATGTCGGGATCGTCGCCGCCCTTGCTCTCTTTGCGAACGCGGCGCTGGTCTGGGTCGCTTTCGCGCTCGCGACGAAATTTCCAATCTCGTCGCGAGCGCGCGTGCTGATCTGGTTGGTGATGGTGCCCGTCCTGTTCCTGCTGCTCCAGGGCTTCGGCGAACCGATCCTCCGCTTCGTGCCGACGAATCTGTGGGGCGGATTGCTGCTGACCTTCCTGCTCGCGGTCGGCGGCATCGTCTTGTCGTTCCCGATCGGCGTCCTGCTGGCCCTCGGCCGGCGCAGCAATCTGCCAGTCGTGCGCATCCTGTCCACGGCGTACATCGAGATCATTCGCGGCGTCCCGCTCGTCACGTTGCTCTTCCTCGCCGCGATCATGCTGCCGCTGGTCCTGCCCGGCGACCTGCGCATCGAGCATGTCTTCCGCGCCCTGGCCGGACTCACGCTGTTCACCGCCGCGTACGTGGCCGAGAACGTGCGCGGCGGACTGCAGGCGATCCCGAGCGGCCAGATCGAGGCGGCCGACGCGATCGGGCTCAGCACGCTCCAGCGCAACCTGTACGTCGTCCTGCCCCAGGCGTTGCGATCGGTCATCCCGGCAAACGTCGGACTCTTCATCAGCTTGCTCAAGGACACCACGCTGGTCGCCATCGCCGGTACGGGCCTGCTCGAGCTGCTCGGGGTGGGACGAGCCGTCGTCGCGCAGCCGGCGTGGATCGGAACCGAGCTGGAGGTGTACGTCTTCATCTCGGCCGTCTTCTTCTTCATGTGCTACGTCATGTCCCAGGCCAGCTACCGGCTCGAGGCCGAGCTGGGCGTGGGCAAGCGATAGGATCGAGGGATAGATGACGCACTCGTTCGACGACGTGATCCCAGAAAGCGGCGAAGCCGGAGCAAAGGACATCATCGTCGCCCGCGACGTTCACAAGTGGTTCGGCCAGCTGCACGTGCTGCGCGGCATCGACCTGACCGTGAAGGCCGGTGAGGTGCTGGTCATCTTCGGACCGTCGGGATCGGGCAAGTCGACGTTCATCCGGACGATCAACCGGCTCGAGGAGCACCAG
>DASQLS010000109.1:0-6727 GCA_035629915.1 Candidatus Limnocylindrales bacterium
CCGGCCGGGATGGATGCGTCCGTCCTGGATCAGCTTGGTCAGCGCCAGTCGTGCGATCTCGCGCCGGACCGGGTCGAAGCCGCTGATGAGCACTGACTCGGGCGTGTCGTCGATGATCAGGTCGATCCCGGTCGCCTGCTCGAGCGCGCGGATGTTGCGGCCCTCGCGGCCGATGATGCGGCCCTTCATCTCGTCGCTCGGCAGCTGGACGGACGAGACCGTCATCTCAGCCGTGTGGTCGACCATCACGCGCTGGATCGCGGTCACGACCACGTCGCGCGCCTTGTCCTCGGCTTCCTCGCGCGCCTTGCGCTCGATGGCGCGCGCCAGCCGGACCGCGTCGTGCTCGGCGTCCTCGCGGACCTCCTCGAGCAGGATTCCCTTGGCCTCGTCCTGCGACATCATGCTGACGCGCTCGAGTGCCGCGATCTGCTCCTGGCGAGCGCGAGCGAGCTCCTCCTTGGCGCGATCGATCTCCTGCTCGCGCGAGATCAGCTTTCGGTCGCGCTCCTCGAGCATGTCGGCGCGCTGGTCGAGCTGCTCGTCGCGCTGGAGCAGTCGGCGCTCGAAGCCGGACATCTCCGTCCGCTTGGCACGTGCCTCTTCTTCCGCCTCGCGAGCAAGCCGAACCTGCTCGTCCTTGGCCTGGAGGATCAGCTCTTTCTGCTGCGCGCGCGCCTCGGCCACGATGCGTGCCGATTTGTCCTGCGCGGCCCTGATCGCCTGCGAGGCGATGATGCCTCGGGCGAAGAATCCGATAACGGCGCCGGCAACGATGGCGATTAACGCCACCACCGCCAGGACGACGGGATCGCTCATATTCATCTGCCTCCCGTCCAGCCCCTAACTGGAAGGATCTGTGCAGGTTTCGTTGGGTCCGACACGTTCCCGGTCCTCCCGACCGGTTGCGACTCCGACCCGACCGTCTCGCTGGGCGGCGAAACAAACCTATCGAGTTTTCCGCAGTCGGCCAATGCCGCTGCTGCGCGCCTTGGCCAGTAGCCACCATGGCGGCTTCTGTCCTCGGCTTGCGAGTTCTACCGCCTCCGGCCGCTGGCCGGGCGACCCGGCCGTTGGAGCGGTGACAGCAGTTTTCCGTCTGGCCGCGAAGCCTACGCCCGATTGGAAAAATTGGTCAAACGATTGCACTGAGCGGCGTTAGGCATACCTAGTTGCATGCGGGTAGCCCGCTGGGGGCTAGCACCGATGCGCATCTGCCGTCCGAAGCGTCTACTCGAATTCCTCCTTCGGCCGCCGCCCGACGACTGAACGAGTGGCACGAAGGAACGTCCCAATGCACTTCATCAGGATTCTTGGCTCCATATCGTTGGCGGCCAGCATGGTTCTCGGCACGAGCATCGGCCCGGTCGCTGCGGACGAGGACCAATCGATTGGCCCCGCTTTCACCAACGACGCCCAGCAGGCCGATTGGCGGCAGTATCGTGGTTCGGCCGATCACCGCGGCTGGAACCAGGTCGAGTCGACACTTTCGGTCTCCAATGTGTCCCAACTCCGGATCCTGTGGCGCGCCGGTGGCGGGTTCAACTCGTCGCCCGCGGTGGCCAACGGTGTCGTCTACAACGGCGACGCTGGACCAAGCGCCTACTCGCCCGATTGCGCGTCAGGCGGCGCTTACTGCAGTCCGCTCTGGCACGGCAACGCGGGCTATCCCGACTGGGCGTCTCCGGCGATCGGCGCCGGCATGGTGTTCATGCAGAGCGTCCACGGCCTCTACGCGTACAGAGTTGGCTGTCGCGCTGACGGCGGATCGTGCGAACCGGTGTGGACCGGAACCGATGCATCCGCTGCTTATAGCTCACCCGCCTATGCCAACGGAATGCTGTTCCTGGGCACACAGTTCGGCGAGCTGCAGGCATACGATGTCAATGCATGCGCCAACGCCGGCGGTCCGTGCGCGCCCACGTGGACGGCACCGCTGGCTGGCGAACCGCAATCGTCTCCCGCAGTCTCCAAGGGCATCGTCTATATCGCCGGCCCAGACGCTTTTCTGTACGCCTACGGCGCTCGCTGCGCTACGGGCGGCGGAACTTGCTCGCCCATCTGGAAGGCCGACATTCACGCGCAGACATCATCGTCACCTGCTGTCGCCAATGGCGTCGTCTATATCCCGAACAGGTCGGGTGAGGTGCTCGCGTTTGCGGTCGGTTGCGCCAGCAGTGGCAACACATGCCAGCCGATCTGGACCGGAGTCACGGGCGGCTATATCCACGCCTCGCCGGCAGTCACCGATGACATGCTCTACATCGCGTCCGGCCGGCGACTCTTCGCCTTTGCGGTCGGTTGCGGCTCAAACGGAAGCGTTTGTCAGCCGGTCTGGCGTTCGTCGAAGTCAGGTGTTGGAGGAATGATTGCGGCCTCTCCCGCAGTGGCCAACGGCGTGGTCTACGTCGGAACCCAGGGCAAATTCCAGGGAACGGGCCGCTTGGTTGCATACAACGCGGAATGCCTCGACGCCGACGCGGTGTGCGCGCCGATCTTCAGGTCGCGGCTTCTCGGCGGGATGGTCAACTCATCTCCCGCGGTTTCGCACGGACAGGTGTACATCGCGTCGAACGGCGGCACGTTCTACGCATTCGGATTGCCCGCCACGCCGTAGCGCATCAATCGCTGGAGCGCGGGAAGTGCCGCCGACCCATTGGGTCCGGCGGCATTTTTCGTCAGATGGCGACCGAGAAGGTCCCGTTGACGGTTGCCGAGTACGAGTAGCAGTCACCGAAGATCCACACCCGGTGGTGTTCCAGCGTGGCCTGGAAATGGCCCACGCCCGTCTGGCCCGGTCGGTCGCTGCTGGTCAGTCCATAGACGCTGCCGACGACCTCGTGCAGCTCATTCGTGCAGCCTGCGCCGTCGATCAGCTGGCGGACGGTGCCGGTCGAGAACGATCCCTGCATGCTCACGCCGTCGACACGCTGCAGCGAGGCCGTACCGCCGGTGATCGATCCCGTGGGCGTGATCGCCACAGAGTGCTCGATCGAGGTATACCAGCCGGAAAGTCGGGCGTCAGAACCCTCGCCGACACCGACGAAGGTGCCGACGGTGGGCGTGAACCAGACCTCGAAGCCACGCAGTGCGTAGACCTCGTAAGTGGCCGCCCGAGCGGCGAAGGGAATAGCGAGCTGGAGCGAAAGGATTGCGATGGCAATCAGCGCGGCGCCCAACGGCCGGCGAGCCCTCGACGAACCCTCAACTGTGGTTGGCAACGGTGTTTCCTTGTGCGACGAGCTCGACGGGTGTGACGAGCCGCGACTTTAACGCAAGAACCTGTGAGTTCGCCGAGGACGGTTTCAGGTCCGTCGATAACGGAACCCGATCGACGCCGGCGGCGTTTGAGTGCCAATAGTCTCGCGACCGGAGAGGAGGATGCCGTGTCCGTAGCTGTGCGCTCGCTGGCTGTCGCTGCACTGCTGATCATCGTTGCCTGTGGATCCCCGGCTGCGACCCCGCTCCCGTCATCACCTCCTGCGCCGAGCGCGACTTCGGGGCCTGCCGCAACCCCCGCCCCTACCGGCACGCCGGACGAATCGCCCACTCAAAGCGCCGTTTCGACCGCGACGACCCCACCACCAAGCGCAGGGCCTACCGGCACTCCCCCACCGACTGCCTCGGCGAGTGCATCACCCAGCCCGGTCGCGACTGACAGGACCGGCGCGCGGATCGAGCTCGTCGGCGATCAGCCTGTGTTCGAGCCGACACTGTTCGGCGACTTCAGCGCGACCTTGGCCGCCGCGTATTTCATGGCGGGCGATACCCATCACGCCTACGTCGTCGCCTTCAACGACATTCCCGGCCAACAGGAGGCTTTCCACATCACCTCCGCAGACGGGGCGAGCTGGGAGGTCGACCCGTCGGATCCATTCGCCGAGCTCGGACTCGATCTGAGTCCGCCGGGGCCCATCCCGGGCAGCATCATCCGTGTCGACGGGTCCTGGGTGATGTACCTGTGGGGCATTCCCGCTCCCCTCTCGAACGGCGGCGTAATCTGGCGCGCCACGGCCGATTCGCCCGCCGGTCCGTGGGTCGCCGATCCTGAGCCCGTTCTGGATCTGGGCGAGCCGGGTGCGTGGGATGATCGCGCGCTCGATTTCCCGGGCGTGGTCGCGACCGAAGACGGTTTCGAGATGATCTACAGCGCGGTCGGCAACGCCGACCTGCAAACCTCATCCATCGGAGTCGCGTCGTCGAACGATGGCATCGACTGGGTCAAGCACCCTGATCCGGTGATCCAGGCCGGGGTGTGCAGCGACGACTCGGCTGGCTACGCGGCGATGCCGCGGCTGCTGCAAGAGGACGACGGTTACCTGCTCTTCTTCGAGACCGACAGCGCCATGGCGGCTGCTCGAAGCAGCGACCTATTGGATTGGACCTGCGTCGCCGATGGACCGGTCATGTTCGGCGATGACATCCCCGGCAGCACCCGGATCCACTCGTTCGCCGTTGCGCAGGACGGTACGCGCATCACCGCTTTGGTCGAGTCTCTGGTCGAGGGTGGCTCGGAGATGTGGTTCGCCGAGGCGGTCGACTTCTAGGAGCTGTCGGCGGTCTGCGTTCCGAATAGCCCTCAGGGCCGCGGCGTGATCCGCCGCGTGGATGGCTCGTCGTCCGTCGCTACCTCGACCAACGTCCAACCCGGCACAGGACGTCGAGCGCGGGCTCCTTCGTTGGTCAGGATCTCGACGACGCGACGGACCAGCTCCGTCGCCTGGTCTCGATCGGGTTGCTCTCCGATCAGCACGTTCAGATGCCGCTCGATCAGTCGCGTCGCGATCGTCGGCGCAGTGTCGTTCCGATGACGGCGGACGAGGTCCTCCGCACTGGGCATGCCCTCGCGCTCGAGGGCTCGGATCAAGTCGCGCGCCTCGCGCCGCTCATTGGCCGGCAGCTTGTCGAGCCAGCTCTTCTCCGGCTTCGGGGCGGGCTTGACCGGCCGTGGCGTCGACTTGAGGAGCGGCTTGACGTCACGCGCGCCTGGGATCGCGGCAGTCGCCTCCTTGAGCGAGCCGAACGGCCCGTGCATCAGCTCCTGGCCGAACTCGTTGGCCTGCGCCGTGTCGACCACGTACCAGTTCGAATCTGACTGGCGCACCTCGAAACGGCCGTCGCCCGAGAGGTAGCTGCCAGCGGTCTGCCGGACTACCTCGTCAGGGCCGACCTCCTTCTTCGCTTTTGCCGGCTTCGCCTCTGCCGACTTCGCCTTTGCCGGCGATTTAGCCGCAGACTTGCCTACCGGCTTTGCCGAGGCTTTCGTGGCTGCAGATTTCGCACCTGGCATGCGTCGATTATCTGACGCGCGTCGTCGTCAGCGCGGCCACGGCCAGGGCCGCGTAGCCGAGCAGCGCCCCAAGTGTGTTGAGAATCACGTCGTCGATGTCGGCGGCTCGGTAGCCGTAGCCCAGGCTGAGCGACACGGTCAACTGACCGATCTCGATCGCAGCCGACAGGCACACGGCCGAGACAAAGACGACCACCAGGGAGCGCCACGGCTTGCCGATGACGAGTGGCAGCAGGATGCCGAGCGGCACGAACGCCAGCACGTTGCCGACGAGCTGCCGGTAGCTGAACGAACCCGGCCCGAGTCGCAGCGCGGGCAGGATCGAGCCTCCAGGGCGCAGGTTGACGCGAACGTTGCGCGACGTGTCCTCCGTGCCGGGCACGAAGGTGAGTGCCGCGAGGACCAGGAGGTAAGCGACAAGGAGCACTAGCGCGATCGTGTTGATTCGCGCGCCGGTCGCTTCGTCGTATGAGGGCATCAGTCAGCCGCTCTCAAGAAGCTGATGCTCGCCTCGCGGCACGTTTCGGGATCGAACCCGTTGCGCGCCAGCAGCGCGTATGCCTTGTGGCGGCGCCGCGCCGGGTCGACCTCTCGCTCAAGGCTCGACCGACGCCGCTCGAGCAACGCGAGAGCGGCGGACTCATTGGGATTGCCACTCTCTGCGGTGGCGAGGCGCTCCACGAGAACCCCATCGACAACGTCCCGCGACACTCCTTTGAGGGCGAGCTCGCGCCGCAATGCCGTCTCTCCGCGGGGCCGGGCACGATCGCGACTCTCTACCCAGGCGCGAGCGAACACGGCGTCATCGAGGTAGTCCATCTCGATGAGACGATCGACGACCTGCCTGACGAGCGCGTCCGGATATCCGAGATGAAGCAACCGACGTTGCGTCTCGTCAACCGAGCGCGGCCGAACGGCAAGGAATGCACCTGCGGCTTCCATCACCGGTCCAGCATCCGTCATCTGGCCGCGCAACTCCCTGAGAGCCGCCTGTGATTCCGCTGTGCGCCGCTTCCTCCGCCCCATTTGGTGCTTCATCCGCGGCTACAGCGAGCGAACCTGAACGCCATCGACCGTTGGATCAGGGATCGTGCGGCAGCCGAACGGAAGGGCGCGTCAAGGACCCATGAGAAGGCAGCCTCAGGCGATCCCGAGAGCAAGGCGGCTGGGAGGATCCGCGGCGACCGCACTTAGTGTGCGTGAGCGAGGAGCCGGACCAGCCAACGCGGCTATCGGGTCGCATCAGGCTGCCTATTCGGCCTCTGAAATCCCCTCGACGGGGATTTCGATAGTCGCCACCTTTCCGCGAATCTCCGTCTCGAGCTTCTGGGCAACATCCTGATTGGCCCGCAGGAACTCCTTCGACTGCTCGCGACCCTGACCGAGCCGGGTATCGCCGTAGGTGAACCAGGCACCGGTCTTGGCAACGATGTCGGA
>DASQLS010000110.1:0-15530 GCA_035629915.1 Candidatus Limnocylindrales bacterium
TGCGCCGCGCGGCGAGGTCGAGCAGCTCCTCGAGGTATTGGTGCCCCTCATCACCCGCCGGGCTGGTGATGAGCAACGCGCTGTTCGGATGACGCAGCCGCGCGACCATCTCCACCGCGAGCTCGATCCCCTTGCGCGGCACGACGCGCGTCGGTTGAACGAAGAGCAGCCCGCCGATCGCCACTCCAAGCTCGCGCCGCAGCCTGCGCGCGTCGGCGGCACTCTCCGGCGGCATTTCCTCGTCAAAGTCGAAGACGTTCGGCACCACGGTCGAGTCGAGGCCACGCCGCTCCTTGAGCTGGGCCGCGGCGAGCGAGTTGATGCTCACGTGCTGGACGCTCGGCAGGTCCGGCGGAAATGCCGCTTCGAGCACCTCGGGGACGACGCAGCTTTCGAATCGCTCGCGCTCCCACCAGTAGTCGTGGTGATGTCCGATCGCCGGGATGCCGCTCGCGCGAACGATGTTGGCCAGCGCGACCGCCAGCGGTAGCTGCATCGGGATAGCCCACGCGTTCTGGACGATCAGCAGCTCGATCCCGGCCGACTCGATCCAGCGACCGACTTCCGTGGCGATCACGGCAGCAAGTCGGTTGATCTCCGCCCGCACCTGCCTTGGGTCAGCCGCCGGGATGAAGGCCGCCGCCGTGACATCGGCCGCGGCCGTGTCGTCGAAGCGCATCTCGGGCACGATCAGGTCGTCCGGGCCGCGTGTCTCGCCGAGTGACCCGGCACAGCGAATCACCTCGTGGCCGAGCCCCGTCAGCACGGTCTGCCACTTCTGCGTCTCGAACGACACGCCGTCCACGTCGCCCAGCCGCGCTGCAACTATCCCGATCCTCATCGATGCCTCATCGCGTGGCGAGGTTAGCCGCCGCCTTCACTCGACGTGTAGTCGCGTTGTGGAACGGTCGGTACGATACGGGTACCCAGCGCGTCACAAGCAGAGGTTCCGCCATGTCGCTTACCGCCACGCGGCGCCGGATGTTCGTCAACGGCGATTGGATGGACGCCGCCGACGGCGAGATGACGCCGGTCATCAACCCGGCAACCGAAGAGACGATCGACGAGATCCCCAAGGGAACCGAGGCGGACGTCGATCGTGCCGTCGAAGCCGCGCGCGCCGCGTTCGAGGACTGGTCGCAGACGACGCCCGCCGAGCGCAGCGCGATGCTCTGGAAGTGGGCGCAGAAGATCGAGGATTCCGCCGCAGAGCTGTCCGCTCTCGAGTCGGCCAACGTCGGCAAGCCCAAGGGCGTGGCCGATTTCGACCTCGAGTTCAGCATCGACAACCTGCGCTTCTTCGCCGGCGCCGCACGCGTGCTCGAGGGCAAGGCCACGGGCGAGTACCTCAAGGGCTGGACGAGCATGGTCCGCCGCGAGCCGGTCGGCGTCGTCGGCCAGGTCGCGCCGTGGAACTACCCGCTGATGATGGCGATCTGGAAGGTCGGCCCGGCTCTCGCGGCGGGCAACACGGTCGTCTTGAAGCCTGCCAGCGCCACGCCGCTGACCGCACTCGCGCTGGCCGAGCTCGCCGCCGACGTTTTTCCGAAGGGTGTCTTCAACGTCATCACCGGGCCGGGCCGAACGGCCGGTCTTCGGCTGGTGACCCATCCGGACGTCGACATGATCTCGCTCACCGGAGACACCGCGACGGGCAAGGAGATTGCCGCAGCCGCGGCGCAAACCGTGAAGCGCGTCCATCTCGAGCTGGGCGGCAAGGCGCCGGTCGTCGTCTTTGACGATGCGGACCTGTCGGCCGTGGCCGAAGCGGTCAAGCTCGCCGGCTACTTCAACAGCGGCCAGGACTGCACCGCCGCGACGCGCATCATTGCGGGGAGCGGCGTCTACGAGAACCTGCTCGCAGAGCTCGTGCCCGCGGTCCAGTCGATCAAGGTCGGCAATCCCGCTGACGCCGAGGACCTCGACATGGGGCCGCTCGTCAACGGAGCGCAGCGCGAGCGAGTGACAGGCTACGTCGATCGGGCACGCGAGTACGGCGCCAACGTGGTGGTTGGTGGCGGCACGAATGGCAGCGGCAATGGCAGCGGCAAAGGTTTCTTCTACGACCCGACCGTCGTCACCGATGTCAGCCAGGACTCGGAGATCATCCAGGAAGAGGTCTTCGGCCCGGTCGTGACCGTCCAGCGTTTCAGCGACGACGAGGAGGCGATCCGCTGGGCGAACGGCGTGCCGTACGGCCTCGCCTCATCGGTCTGGACGCGCGACGTCAAGCGCGCGCTCAACGCGGCACGCCTGATGCGCTACGGCACGGTATGGATCAACGACCACCTGACGATCGCCTCGGAGATGCCGCACGGCGGCTTCGGCCGCAGCGGCTACGGCAAGGACATGAGCACGTATTCGATCGAGGACTACACGATCGTCAAACACGTGATGGCCAAGATCAGCTGATGACGCTTGTGGGGGTCAGATGCGCGTTCTGCTGATCGGCGCCGGCACCGTTGGCGAAGCAATCGCTCGCATCGCCGCCGACCGGCCGTGGCTCGAGCAGATGATCGTCGCCGACTACGACGCCGATCGCGCCCGGTTCGTGGTCGACTCGGTCGATCACGGCGGGCGCTACATCGCGCGGCGGATCGATGCCTCCTCGGCGAGCACGGTCGCCGCCGCCGCGCGCGATTACGAAGCGGACCTGGTCATGAACGCGGTCGATCCCCAGTTCGTGATGCCCATCTTCGATGGCGCGCTGGAGGCCAACGTCGACTACATGGACATGGCGATGAGCCTGTCCCGCCCGTCGGCTGATCGGCCGTTCGAGGAGCCCGGCGTCAAGCTCGGCGACGAGCAGTTCGCCAAGGCCGCCGAGTGGGAGCGCGCGGGCCGCCTGGCGCTGGTCGGGATGGGCATGGATCCGGGGCTGTCGGACGTCTTTGCCGCCTATGCCGCCAAGCACCATTTCGATGACGGCGGCGTGGACGAGGTCCACGTCCGCGACGGCGGCGACCTGGCAATTCCGGGCTTCGCCTTCGCCCCGGTGTTCAGCATCTGGACGACGATCGAGGAGTGCCTCAACCCGCCGATCATCTGGGACGCCGGGGAGTGGCGCACGACCGAGCCGTTCAGCGCGCCGGAGATGTTTCCCTTCCCCGAAGGAATCGGCGAGGTCGAGTGCGTCAACGTCGAGCACGAGGAAGTGCTGCTCGTACCGCGCTGGCTGACCTCCTCGCGGCGCGTCACTTTCAAGTACGCGCTCGGCAGCGACTTCATCGAGAAGCTGCGCACGATCCACGCGCTGGGCATGGACCGCACCGATCGCGTAACGGTCAAGGGCGTCGAGGTCTCGCCGCGTGACGTTCTCGCGGCGATCACGCCCGACCCCGCGCAGATGGGCGATCGGATGACGGGCCGGGCGATCGTCGGAACGTGGGTCATCGGCCGGCACAACGGTGCGCCGCGCGAGGTCTACCTCTACCAGCTGACCGACGCGCAACAGGTCTGGCAGGAGCTCGGCCTGGGTGCCGTCGCGTGGCAGACCGGCTTCAACCCCGTGATCGCGATGGAGCTGCTGGCCAGCGGGGAGTGGCGTGGCTCGGGCGTCCTCGGCCCCGAGGCCTTCGATCCCGACCCCTACCTGGCGCTACTCGACAAGTACGGCATCCACCACGCCATGGTCGAGATGGAGCCCGGGCGCCACCTGCCGACCTAGCCGCTCTCGGCGAACTCCGCGCGGGCCGAGCCCCAGCGTTTGACACGCTGACCACGAGCGTGACAACCTGATCCACGACGAAGGGGAGTATCCCCAGCTGGTCCGCGGCGTCAGTTCGGCCACCTTGTCGGTGACCCGCCGCGGCCGATCGTAGTGATTGCGATCGGGAGAGACCTTCGGCCGAAGTTTCGCGCCGGAGGTGCTCCATGCCTGTCGATGTTCTTCTTTGGGTCGTGCTGGTCGTCGTTGTAGGCGGCATGCTCGCGCTCGACCTGCTCATCCTGAATCGCGACGCAAAGCCAGTTCCATTCGGCCGCGCAGCTGCCTGGTCGACCGTGTGGGTCAGCATCGCGCTGGCTTTCGGCGCGTTCGTCACCCTTACGCGCGGCAGCGAGGCCGGCGGCGAGTACCTCGCCGGCTACCTGATCGAGCTGTCGCTGTCGGTCGACAACCTTTTCGTGTTCGCCTTGATCTTCAGCGCGTTCGCTGTGCCCGCCGCGTACCAGCACCGGCTGCTGTTCTGGGGAATCCTCGGCGCCGTCGTCTTCCGCGCCGCGTTCATCGTGACCGGCACGGCCATCCTGTCCGCCGCGCACTGGGTGATCTACCTGCTCGGCGTGCTGCTGATCGTGACCGGCATCCGCCTCGCCCGGTCACGCGGACACGCCGTCTCGCCCGAGCGTAACCCGGTCCTGCGTCTCTTCCGCCGCTTCGTTCCGACGACTGACGACTATCGGGGTCCTGCGTTCATCGTGCGCGAGAACGGTCGACGGTTGGCCACTCCCCTCCTCGCCGCCCTGGTCGCCGTCGAGACGACAGACATCATGTTCGCGCTCGACTCCATCCCGGCCGTGTTCGCGATCACGACCGATCCGCTAATCGTCTTCTCGTCGAACCTCTTCGCGATCCTGGGCCTGCGCTCGCTGTACTTCCTGCTCGCGGGGCTCATCGATCGCTTCATTTACCTGAAGCTCGGGCTCGCCGCGCTGCTCGTCTTCGCCGGTGCCAAGATCATCGCCGAGCTGGTCCACATCGAGATTCCGATTGCGGTCTCACTGGCCGTGATCGCGGGCATCCTCGGCACTGCCATCGTCGCTTCGTTGATCGCGACACATCCGCGTCGCGAGGAGCTGGTGCAGCCGCTGGTTCGGATCGCGTCCGGCCTCGGACTTGGCTTCGCGGCGCTCGGCGTACTGATGCTTCCCGCGGCCAGCCGCGACCCGTCGATGCTGTGGCTGGTGCTCGAGCTGGCGCTGATCGCGGGAGTCCTCGCCGCTGCCACGATCGGCCTGGTCTGGTTCCGTCGCATCCGCACCCGCTCGCCTCTCGTACGGGCGTGGGTCAGCCTCGGCGTCGCGGCGGCGCTGGTCGTCGCTCTGCTCGTGATGCTCGACTGATCGGCGTGGCGGACGCTACGAGGCGGCCTTCAGGCGGTCCGCCTCCTCGCGCAGCTTGTCGGACACCTTGGCCAGCTCGACGGTGAACTGAGATGGACACTCGCGCCGGCAGCTGACCGCGAACACGGCCACCTCCTCGAGACGCTCGACCATCAGCGTCCATGCGGCGGCGCGGTGCGGGAGCAGGTAGTCGGTCGCATAGAAGAGCTCGAAGCTCGGGCCGACGGTGTGGCCGGGATGATCAGGCCCGACGGGCAGTCGGGTGACGATCCGTCCCAATGGCGCAACCACGCGGTCCATCAGCTCGATCGCGACCTTGGCCAGCGTGGCCAGTTGCGCGTCGGTCTCGTCGCTGTGCGCGAAGTACCGGGCGAGCACCTCGAGGACGACCTCGTAGACGGCATTCATCAAATCGACGCAACGGACGCTGAACGGCGCGCTGATGAGCGGCATGAGTTCGCCACTCTCCAGTGGCCGGACGCGCGACAGCAGCACCGGACGCGCCGGCTCGAAGCCCGGATTCGCTTCGCGCACGGCCAGGAACTCGTCGAGCACCGTCAGCAACCGCCCGAAGTGCGCCTCGTGCCAGTCGCCGCGCGCGCCCTCGCCCTGCTCGACGATCGTTTCGATCGCCGTCTTCGCGGAGGCCAGGTCCGTCACCTCGACCAGCTCGTCGAACCAGAAATGCGCCCCACTCGCCTGCGCATCGCCCGGCCCGATGAACAGCCGCTCCTCGCCCATTCGCCCAGCCAATACGGACATCCCATTCTCGATCGAGCGATACAGGTGGCTGATCGTGTCGAAGTCGGCCACGATCGGGCCGATCGCATCCTCGTCGATGTCCTCGTAGCGCCACGCCTGCTCGAGCGCGGCAATTCCCTCGGCATCGGACATGTCCGTCCCATCGGGACGCTCGAGGAACGCGAAGTGGCGCAGCGCGGCCTCGCTGAAGGGCATCAGGCTGATCTGGATCCGCGCCGGGAACGCACGCGGAGGAACTGGAAAATTCGGCCGCGAAAGGTGCGGTCCCGCCCCGATCGACGTGAGCAGGTTCTGGACGAGCGCCAGGTGGAGCATCTCCTGGACGCCGATCTCGAGTAACTGGTCGGACCAGCGCTTGAGCACCGGCTCGAGCTCGGACGGTACGCCCTCGTCCGTTGTGCGCTTCAGCGAAAACGCCGCATAGAGGTACTGGCAGATGATGAGGTGCTCGAGCTCGGCCGCCTTGCCGAGGGTGTAGATCAGCTCCTCGCGGTTCTCGATGTCCACCGGCGCACCGGGCGTGCCCGGGCGCAGTCCATGGCGAGTGGCGGCGGTGCGCTGGAGCGGGCCCTGCGCCATCGGATCGGATGCCGTCATTGGAGCGAGCATATGGGCCAGTTGTTAGCTGCGCACGAGCGGCGACAATGCGCACGATGACCACTGCCCCGTCAGCCATCAGCCGGGACCGAATCGCAGCCATCGGCGCTCGCGAGGAGGCCGAATACAAACGCCGCTCGCCCAGGAGCGCGGCGCTGCACGAGCGAGCCAAGAAGGCAATGCCGCTCGGTGTGGCCAGCTCCTTCCAGGCGTACGACCCGTATCCGCTGTTCATGGGCGACGCCCACGGCTCGCGTATCTGGGACGCGGACGGCAACGAGTACATCGACTTCGACATGGCTTTCGGCGTCCTCGCCGCCGGCCACTCGCACCCGATCCTGGCCGAGGTTCTCGCCGAGCGCGTCGCCAACGGCACCTGTTACACGTTCCCGGTCGAGGACGGCGTGCTGCTGGCCGAGGAGATCAAGCAACGATTCGGGTGCGACCTGGTGCGCTTCTCGAACTCGGGCACAGAGGCGACCATGGACGCGATCCGCGTCGCGCGCGGCTTCACCGGGCGCGAGAAGATCGTCAAGTTCGAGGGTGGCTATCACGGTCACCACGACGACGTGCTCGTCTCGATCCAGCCGCCGCGCGAGCTGATCGGCCCCGACGATGCGCCGGCGACCGTTCCTGCCTCGGCCGGTCTGCCGCGCTCGCGCGTCGACGAGACGGTAGTTGCGCCGTACAACAATCCCGGAGCGTTCGAGGCGATCATGACCCGCCACGGCAGCGAGATCGCGGCGATCATCGTCGAGCCGGTGCAGTTCAACATCGGCGTCGTGCCGCCACTCCCCGGTTTCCTGGAGCGCGTCCGCGAGCTGGCCACGCAGCATGGCTCCGTGCTCATCTTCGATGAGGTCAAGACCGGGGTCGTGCTCGCGTACGGTGGCGCCACGGAGTGGTTCGGCATAAAGCCCGACCTGTTCTGCCTGGCCAAGTCGATCGGCGGCGGCGTGCCGATCGGCGCCTTCGGCGGACGCGCCGACGTGATGGGCGTGATCGAGCGGATTCCCGACCGCGCCGCCGACCCGACGACCGGTCTCAGCCACTCGACCATCCCCGGCGGCGCGACGCGCGTCGCCCACCTGGGCACGTTCAATGGCAATCCGCTGTCGATGGCGGCCGGTGTGACCGTCCTGACCCGGATCCTGACGCGCGACGTGTATCCCCGACTGACCGCCCTGGGCGACCGACTCACGGCCGGCTGCCAGGCTGTGATCGATGAGTTCGGCCTGCCCGGCTACGCCATCAACGTCGGTCCGAAGGGGTGCGTGATGTTCACGCCCTCACGGGTGACCAACTACCGCGACTTTATTGGCCTCGACTCCGAGCTCTGGGCTGCTTCATTCTTCTATCTCGCCAATCGAGGAATCCTGCTGCCACCCGGTCCCGATGATCAGTGGACGCTGTCCGTCCAGCACACCGACGAAGACGTGGAGCGCTACATCTCCACATTCCGAGAATTTGCCGCCGAGCTGACCGCCACTACGTAGCGCTCTGGGGTAGGCGCACGGGTATCAGCACGGATGCAATCAACCGACAGCCGGTACGACCATCACCGTCCGGGGGACGAGGAAGCTGGCCGTGTGCAATTAGCCGTGGCCCAGGGAGGCAGGTCGATGCAGGCAGCGGGTCTTGGTCAATTCTTCAGCCGGCGCTTCGTGGCGTCAGTCGCGGCGGCTCTCGTAGCCCTCACGCTGGCCGCGCCGCCAGCCGCGGCAGGGCAACCGGCCGACATCAAGCTCGCAAGCGCAGACGACGGTCGGACCCTGAAGCTCGGTGACATCGCCAACGACGACAACCTTGTCGCGGTCGTCTATCAGGAGAAGAACCTGTCGTACGCGCGCTGGAGCAAGAACTACGGGCAAAGCTTCGGCCCCAAGGCGGCACTACGCAACGGCCTGCGCGCCAAAGACCCTCGCATCGCCGCATGCAGTGACCTCTTCTACGCGGTCAGCAGCTGGCAGACTGCGACATCGCGCAACGTCGGGGTCGATTACCGGGACGTCGTAACAGGCGAAAACGGCAGGTACTCGCTCGGCCCAGGCGACTTGGCCGACGTCGCCTGCTACGGCGAGATTGCTGCAGTCACCTGGGTCCACGACGGCCACCTATGGCTGGCCGCCCACGAGCGAGGCTGCGCCAATCCCTGCACCCCGACCGTGAAGCTGGACCTCGGTACCGGCAACTTTGACAGTCCCCCGCGGATCACCGCCGACTATTCAGGGTTTGCCGTCACGTGGCTCACCTCGGGCCTGGCCATCCAACGCTTCACGTACGTCCTTGAGGCCGGGGGCCCCTTCACCCTGGCACCAGAACCTGTCCTGACCTTGATGTCGGGCAAGGATGTGCGCGCCCCGGCGATTGCGGCACTGGGCGAACGGACCGTCGTTGCGTACGCACGTGACGGCCAGACGCACGTGCGCCTCAGCGGCGACGCGGGCGCATCGTTCGGACCGCGAATCATCGTGTCGAATTTCTGCCGAAACTGCCCCTACGGTGGCTCGGAACCGCTCTCAGTCGCCGTCCGTGGCGATGTCATCCTGGTTGAGCTTCTGCGCGGCGATGGCCGCGCGACGCCGCCTGCCTTCAGTGCCCACGGTCGGGTCTCTACCGACAACGGCAGCCACTGGACGAGCACCACGGGACACGCAGGCGGGTTCCAGATGGGCGTCAGCCTCACCAGCTCGACCATTGCCGAGGTCTGGGACAGCCATTTCTACAACGGCTTCCCGTACCCGGAGACCGAGCAGGTGATTGGCTACCACGTCCACAACCTCTAGCTAAGCCTGAATGCCGATGCACTTACCAACTCAGGCAGGCCACGTGATTAACGAAATGGGAACGACCCGTTGCCTGAGCGCAGCGGCAAGGAGGTAGCAAGATGTTCGCAAAACTCGTGAGGCGATCCGCGGCGATCGCACTGGTCGTGTTGGTCCTGGTCGTCCCGTCAGCTGCTGGCGCGCAGCCACCGGACATGCAGCTCGAGACGGGCCCAAACAACCGCACCCTGCGCTTGGGTGACATCGCCTCCGCCAACCAGATCGCAGTCGTCTTCCAGGACGCCAACAAGTCACATCTGCGGTGGAGCACAGACGGCGGGTCGACGTTCACCCCGCGTCATGTCCTGCGCGACGGCCTACGGGCCAAGAATCCGCGCGTGGATGCATGCGGCAACAAGGTCTGGGTTGCCAGTGAGTGGCAATCGGACGTCAATCAGAAGGTCGGTGTCGACCTCTTCGACACGATCGCCGATACCACCGTGAGGTTTCCGGTCAGCCAAGGGTCGAAGCCGGACGTGGCGTGTTTCGGCGGCGTCGTCGCCGTCACTTGGTGGAACGCCGACCATGCATTCGTCCGCTTCTACAACGGCCCGTGCATCCATTCGTGCGTGGCGGCCGGCCGAGATCTCGGCCCCGCGGACTTCGACAGTCCGGCTCGGATCGCAGCTACGGACGACGGGTTTGCCGTTTCGTGGCTGACTGCGTCGTTGAACGTCCAGCACTTCGACGTGACTACTAATGGGCCTGGAGCTCCTACCGTCGTTGACGGGCCCGTCGTTTCGATGCTGGCAGGTCAGGACGTCCGCCAGCCCGTGGTCGCGGGAGACGGATCACGTGTCATCGTCGCCTACAGCAAGCTGGGCCAGACCCACATGCGCATCAGCGAGAATTACGGTGCCACCTACGGCCCGCGGATCATCGTGTCGACCTTCTGCAGAGACTGTCCTGAAGGCGGATCGCAGCCGATGGGGATCGACGCGCGCAACGGCGACATCCTGGTTGAGGTCCTCGCTGCCGGTGGTGCACCGGCCGACTACGAGGCGACAGGATTCCTGACCCACAACGACGGCGCCACCTGGTCGAAGACCCCGTCGAACCGTGGTCAGAAGTTTGGGGTCCTGCGCGGCAACACGCTGGCTGAGGCCTGGGACGACAGCCTGGCGCGGGGTTTCCCGTACCCGTCGCGGCCCCAGGTGATCATGTTCCACATCCGGAATATCTAGTTCACCGAGGAGGCACTGGCTCTGTATCGCGCGGCAGGCTCCGGCCTGCCGCGCTAACTGATTGAAACGAGCGACTCGCGCAGGATGTCCAGCGCCTGATCGACCTCGGCGTCTGTCGTGACGAGCGGCGGGATGACGCGTACGGCTTGGCCCCAGGTGCCGCACGACAGCAACAACAGGTGGCGCTCCAACGCGGCGCTGAGCAGATTCTTGGCCAGATCGGGCCGTGGTTTGAGCGAGCCGGGTTCGGCGAACTCGATCGCGACCATCAGGCCGCGGCCGCGGACCTCGGCCACGTTCTGCTTGCCGGCCGCGACTGAGCGCAGGCCGTCGAGCAGCCGCGCACCCTGTCGCTCGGCGTTGGCGACGAGGCCCTCATCTGCGATTACGTCGAGAGTTGCAAGCGCCGCCGCACAGGCCACGGCATTGCCGCCGTATGTGCCGCCGTGGGTTCCCGGCGTGAACGTGTCCATGAGCGAGCGCCGGGCCATGATCCCGGACATCGGCATGCCCGACGCGATGCCCTTGGCCATGACGACGATGTCTGGCACCGCGCCGGTCCACTCGGAGGCGAAGAAGCGGCCTGTCCTGCCGTAGCCCGTCTGGACCTCGTCGGTGATGAGCAGGATGCCGTGCTGGTCGGCCAGCTGGCGAAGTCGCGGCAGGAACGTGTCCGACGGGACCACGTAGCCGCCCTCGCCGAGGATCGGCTCGACGATGAACGCGGCCACTTCGTCGGGGAAGCAAAGCGTCGCGAACAGCTCTTCGATCGCGGCCATCGTCCGATCGACGGCCGCTTCCGCCGAGCCGGCGCCAAGCCGCAGCGGGTCGGGGAACGGCACGAATTGGACGCCGCCCATCAGCGGCTCGTAGTGGCCGCGGATGCGCACGCCGCTGCTGGTCAGTGCCATGGTGCCGTGCGTTCGGCCGTGGAATCCGCCGCGGAAAGCGACGATCAACGGCCGTCGCGTGGCGGCCTTGGCGAGCTTGACCGATGCCTCGATCGCCTCCGCGCCGGAGTTCGACAGAAAGAGGGTGATCGGATCAGCCGGGTCCGCGTCGCCCGGGAAAAGCCGCGGCAACCGCTCGTGGAGCTCCAGTCCGGGCTTGTGGTAGACGATGTTCTGCTGGGCGTGGATGACGCGCGCGGCCTGTTCAGCGATCGCCGCACTCACCCGCGGATGAGAGTGGCCGGTGTTGACCACGCCGATGCCCGAGGTGTAATCGAGGTAACGCTCACCGTCGATGGTCTCGATCCACGACCCGCTGCCGCGCTCGACGACCAGGTCGGTGTAGCGCGCCCAGAGCTGCGGCACGCCGTCACGCAAGGCGAGCAAGTCGGGCTGATCGCTGCGCACCGTCGTCGGGCTGGCGTCAATCTGAGTCGTCATGCCTGGCCCTCCTTGGCGAGCGCCTGATCCTCAGCCCGCCGCCGACGCCCCCACAGTATCTGCAGAACGATCATCGTAAAGGCGAAGGCAAAGATGAGCGTGCCCAGAACGTTGACCTCGGGCGGCACTCCGAAGCGCGATGCGCCATACACCCAGAGCGGGAATGTCGAGGTCTGGCCGGCGATGAACGAAGTCACGACATAATCGTCGATGGACAGGGCAAAAGAGAGCAGCGCCGCGGCGAGGATGCCCGGAAAGATCAGGGGCAGGGTCACCTTGCGGAAGGTGGTCACCTCGTCCGCGCCGAGATCCATGGCGGCCTCCTCGAGCGAGCGGTTGAAGCCGGAGATTCGAGCGCGGATCGTCACGACCACGAAGCTGATGCAGAACATGACGTGGGCGATGACGATCGTGGGCATGCCGCGCTGAACGTCCGCGCTCACCCACAGTGCCAGCAACGAGGCGCCGAGGATCACCTCGGGCGTAGCCATCGGGATGTAGATCAGCAGGTTGAGCGAGCCACGACCGCGGAACTGGTAGCGCGTCAGGGCAAGGCCGATCAGGGTTCCCAGAACACAGGAGATAACCGTAGTGACCGTCGCGATGATGATGCTGTTGAGCATGGGTCCCGTGATATCGGGCCGGCCCCAGACGGTCAGGTAGTTCTCGAGCGTGAATCCCTGCCAGGTGATGTTCTGCCGCCCGAGAGGATCGTTGAAGGAAAAGATGATCATCACCGCGATCGGTAGGAACAGATAAGCCACGGCGATCGCGGTGAATGCCGGCAGGACGGCACGCGACAGGCGCGCGCCGAGCGGCGGGCGATGGATCGTGGCCGGCGCGCGCTCGGCAGGCACTGCGGCTGTCATCCGCTGGTGAGCTTCTCGGAGCCGACCGCACGGGCGTAGATGGCGACAAGCACGAGCACGGCGGCCATCAACACGAAGCTGAGTGCCGATGCCTCCGGGTAAGCGTTCGTGTCGAGGAACAACCGCTGGATGACGTTGCCGATCATCGTCGTATCCCGTGAGCCAAGGATCTCGGCATTGATGAAGTCGCCAACGGCGGGAATGAATACGAGCAGCGAGCCGGCAAAGACACCGGGCATCGCTAATGGCAGCGTGACGCGCAGGAACGCCTGGCGCCTGCTCGCGTAAAGGTCGGTCGCTGCCTCGATCAGCCGCGTGTCGATCTTCTCCAGCGCGACGTACAGCGGCAGAACCATGAACGGCAGGAAGTTGTAGGTAAGGCCACTGATCACCGCCAGCGGCGTGGCCAGCACGTGATCGGCGGGGCTCAGCAGCCCGAGGCTCTTGAGCGTGCCGAGCACAAATCCGTTGTCAGCGAGGATCAGCTTCCACGCCAGCGTCCGGATCAGGTATGCGGTGAAGAAGGGCAGGATCACAAGCAGCAGCAGGACGTTCTTGAAGCGTCCGCCCCGGAAGGCAATCGTGTAGGCGATCGGGAAGCCGATCAGGAGCGTCGCCAAAGTCACGATCAGCGCATAGCCGAGTGAGCGGAAGAACTGCAGCGAGTACTGGCTGATCACCTCCGGGTAGACGCTGATGTTCCAGGTCATCGTGTAGCCGGTGCCGAGCGAGCCCTCCTGGAGGCTGACCGATGCCATGACGATCATCGGCACCACGAAGAAGAGGATCAGCCACAGCCCGCCGGGCACGAGGAACAGGTATGGAGTCAGCCAGCGCAGCCGACGAGACATCTCAGGCGGCCATCAGCACGCGATCAGCCGGTGATGATCTCGTTGAACAGGTCGTTCCACTGCCGTTCCTCTTCTTCCGACAGGTTCTTGTAGTTGAAGACGTTCTGGAGCATCTCCTCGGAGGGGAAGGAGTCGCGTGCGATCTGGTCGAGCCGATCGGCACGGATCGGATGCCCCGCGTCACGCTCTGCCTGGGCGTCGATCGCCACTTGTTCGGACACCCCCTCGACCGGGCTGAAGTAGCCGATGTACTCGGTCAGTGGCACCGCTGCCTCGAGCGTGTACCAGTAGTCCATCAGCGCGTACGCGTCGGCGGGATGCTGGGCACCGTTGGGCAACATCATGTTGTCGACGAAAAGCAGGCCGCCCGACTCGGGCACGACGAACTGCACATCCGGGTTGTCATAGAGCTGCATCTGGCTCACGTCGCCTGACCAGGCCATCGTCAGGGCGACGTCGCCGGCGGCAAGCGCGTCGTAGTAGTCGTTGCCGTAGAAGGCCCGGAACTGGCCGGCCTGGGCGGAGGTGAGCAGCTTGTCGGCTGCAGCCTGAACGTCCTCGGGCGTCGCGTCCTCTGGCGCCACGCCGTTGGACAGCAGGGCCATGCTCATCGTGTCGATCATCTCGCTGAACATGCCCACCCGACCTGCGAAGGCGGGATCGAGCAGGTCGTCGAAGGTCGTGATCTCGCGACCCGTCAGCGTCGGGTTGTAGCCAATGCCAACGATGCCCGCCTGCCATGGAATGGAGTACTGGTTGCCCGGGTCATACCACGGATCGCGGAAGACATCGAGGACATTGGCCTCGTAGTTGGGCAGAAGCGACTTGTCGAGCGGCTGCACATAGCCGAGGCGAATCAGCCGCGCGACCATCCAGTCGCTCGGGGTGATGATGTCGTAACCGGTCGGATTGCCGGCGGCCAGATCGGGCTGGATGCGTCCGAAGAACTCGGCGTTGTCGTTGATGTCTTCCTGGTATGCGACCGCGACGCCGGTCTGCTGCTGGAACGCCTCGAGCGTCGGATAGCCGCCGGTCTCCTCGTCGATGTCGATGTACAGCGGCCAGTTGGCCCACGTCACCTGACCGGCAAGCGTGGGCGCCGGCGTGGCAGGGACGTCCGACACGCCAGGAGTGGCGCTTGTGTCGGGCGAGCCCGTCTCAGTTGGCGAAGTCGATGTGGCGCCCGGCGTGCCCGAGGTACCCGGCGTGCCCGACGTGCCCGGCGTGCCAGTCGATGGGGTTGCCGAGCTCCCGGCGGTCGTCGCCGCCGGGGTCGAGCCTCCTGGAGTTGGGCTCTGACCGGCGATTCCACAGCCGACCGCCAGCACCAGCACCGAGCCGAGGGCGACAAGCCTGCGAAACACGTTGGGTTCATACATCCGTCGTTTCTCCTCCGACTGCGACTGGGGTCTCATCGGTGATCAGGAACGAGTGAGCGGGCCGCCACGACAGTCGGACGCGATCGCCGCGACTGCAGTGTGGCGTGGCGCTGCTTGCCTCGGTGTTCTGCATGTAGACCTTGACATCAAGTCCGTCCTGCAGTTGGACCGTGTATTCCGTGCTGACACCGACGTAGCTCGCGTCAAGGACAATGCCGTGTAGGACGTTCGAGTCGCTCGCGCTTGTCGATGACTCGTCGGCCGCATTGGTGTCAGCGTCGGCAGCAACCAGGGCGAACTTCTCGGGCCGTACGCCGACACGCACCGACTGCCCATCGGCCAGACCTGCCCCCGTTGCTCGAACGAGCTGACCCCCGGCTAGCTCGATCTCGACCGTATCTTCGACGGCGCGACGGACTTTGCCGGCAAGCAGGTTTGACGAGCCAAGGAATCCGGCCACGAACGCGGTTTGGGGCCGCTCGTACAGGTCCTCGGGTGTGTCGAGCTGCTCGATCCGGCCGCCGCGCATGACCGCGATCCGATCGGACATCGTCATCGCCTCTTCCTGGTCATGGGTGACGTAGATGAAGGTGATGCCAACTTCGGTC
>DASQLS010000111.1:0-11315 GCA_035629915.1 Candidatus Limnocylindrales bacterium
CGGGTGGTATTCGAGATCGGGTCCCATCCGCTCGCGGAGGAACATGGAGTGGTGGCGCTCGAACATCCATTCACCGGCGCGATGGCCGATGGCACGCGAGCGCTCGTCCGATTCGAGCTTGTCGATCGTCCCGTAATCGGGCAGCTCGAGCAGGATCACGTTGTCGAAGTCCCAGCCGTAGGCCACGTTGTACCAACCCAGGAAGCGCATGCCGAACTCTTCCTCGTACCGCTTGACCTGGCGCGGAAACAGCTTGCGCATGAAGAATTTGAAGAAGGGGTCGCGACCGCGACGAACTGAGAAGAACGTGGCCAGAACGGGCACGGCGTCAGGCTCCAACTCTCATACGGCGCGCGCATTGTCGCACGGCCCGCCTCGCCCGCCATGCGCCAGGTCGACACCGATTCCTACTGCATGGGACGCAAATCCCGTCCGCTGAAGCATGCTCCATCCTTCGATCGTCGCGCCGGGTGAGCGGGATCGCCGCCGGACAGCAACCCGCAGGCCGATTCGGACAGAAAACGCAGCTCCTGGCGGACGAGATTTGCATCTGGCGCGAAGTACCCCAGGTAATTGCTGGCAAATCGTCCGATAAGCGAGCGTGGTCAGCATGGACGCATGCCGACTCGAGAAACGCGCCTGCTTCGTGGCCGCCGGCGTGGCCGCGAGCTGGTGCGGCGTCGCATCGCTGAGCTGCGCCAACTCAGGCTCTCGCTCGGCGTTGGTCAGACCCAGATGGCCGGTGCCCTCAGCTGCTCCGTCTCTCAGCTCTGGAGACTGGAGGCTGGTGATGTCGGTGCGGTGACCGTGACCCGGCTGGCCGAGATGGCATCAGTGCTCGGTCACGAGATCTCGCTCGGCCTACACCCCATCGGAGACCCGATCCGGGACAAAGGGCAGCAGGCGCTCGCTCACAGGTTCGACGCTTTGCTTTCGGAGGCGTGGCAATCGACCAGTGAAGTGCTGCTGCCTCTCACGGGCGACAGACGTGCGTGGGACAAGCTGCTCCGACTAGTTGGCAACGACTATCGAGTCGGTGTTGACCTGGAGACGCGGATTCGCGACATCCAGGAGTTGACGCGTCGCACGCGTCTCAGGGAGCGCGACGGTGGCGTCGACGCGATTCTGATCGTTCTCAGTGACAGCTCCACGAACCGGCGACTGGTCGACGAGTTGCGAGTGACCCTCGGTCGTGACTACACGACGTCGCCACGCTCAATCCTGGCCGTTCTACGAGGCGGGCGGCGGCTCGCTGGAAGTGGCGTCGTCGTCATCTGACGACTCGACCTCGACCGTCTCACCTTCGTTGGCCGCGGCGGACTCGTCCTCGAGCTGGCCGACTGTCCGTCGCGCGTCGGTTCGAAGCGGGCGACGCCGTGTGCGGCGGTCGGCGGCGACGAGGCGCAAGAGGAAGATCATCGTCTGGCCGACGAAGAAGAGGAGCACGAGCGTCAGGATCAGCAGTAGTGCGCTCAGCCACGGCGGCGCGACCATGACCACGCTGAGTGGCGTGATGACGAGCAGCGCCACGAGCAGGACCACCTGGAGCCAGAAGCAGCCGAGGCCGGGGCCGCGCTCGGCATCGAGCGGAGCGCCCTTGTAGTCGGGCGACGTCTGCTGGTCGGTCGGGGGTGTTTGAGGTTCGGCCATGCGTGGCCGATGGTACGGGCGGCGTCGCCAAGGCGTGGCCGACGCTGCCGGTCACGCCGGGGCCGACGAAAGGCCGCGACTCAACCTTGACAGAAAGCCCTCTGCCTCCAGGGAAACAAGCGTGGACAGCACGGCCGTGCGCACCGGCACTCCGTTGCGCGCCTGCTCGAGGACCAGCGAGCGCGGACCAAGCGCCACTTCGCGGCACACCTCGACGCCCATGTTGATCGGCCCGGGGTGCAGGAACCTTGCGTCGGGGGCATGGCGCTGCAATTGCGCCTCCGTGATCTGGAACTGTTCGATGTACTCGGCAACGGACACCCCGGGCGCCATGCGCTCCTTCTGAACGCGCAGGCCCATCACGGCGTCGGCACCGGAGATTGCCTCGCCGAGGTTCGTCGACAGGGTTGCCGGGAGATGGTCGACGCCGCGAACCCAGGCGGGCGGGCCGCACAAAACGACGTCCGCGCCGGCGCGACTCAAGGTCCAAGTGTTCGAACGTGCGACGCGCGAGTGGCGCACGTCGCCGACGATCGCGATCCTGCGCCCGTGCAGGTCGCCCAGCGCACGCTGGAGCGTGAAGAGATCGAGCAGCGCCTGTGTGGGATGCGCGTGCCAACCGTCGCCGGCGTTGACGACGTGGCCGCTGAAGTGGCGCGCGGCGACGGCCGCGGCGCCTGCGCGATGGTGTCGAACGATCAGGAAGGCGAAGCCGAGGGCGTCCAGGTTTCGGACCGTGTCGACGAAGGACTCGCCCTTGACCATCGAAGACGAAAGCGGATCGAGCACATACGTACGACCGCCGACCTGTCGGGCCGCCAGCTCGAAAGACAGGCGCGTCCGTGTCGATGCTTCAGCGAACAGGAGAGCAACGTCGTAGTTCGACAGGCCGTTGAACTCGGCGCGTGACGTATCGTCCCTGATGTCCGTGGCCAGATCGAGAATGCGCTTGACGTCCGACTCGGTCAGGTCCTCGACGTCGATCAGGTGGCGCCGATCCCAGGTCACGCTGCCTCTCCAGTGGCCTCGCGACGCTCGATGACGACCTCGTCTTCGCCACCATCTACCTCTGCCAGGTGGACCTTGATCACCTCGTCACGCGAGGTCGGCACGTTCTTGCCCACGTGATCGGCGCGGATGGGCAACTCGCGGTGGCCGCGGTCGACCAGCACGGCCAATCGAACCGTCTGCGGACGGCCAACGTCGACCAGCGCGTCGAGCGCGGCGCGAACGGTCCGGCCCGTGTAGAGGACGTCGTCGACGATCACCAGCGTGCTCGATTCGAGCGCAAAGGGAAGCTCCGCCGCACGCAACTGTGGCGATCGCGCGACCTGTGAGAGATCGTCGCGGTAGAAGGTGATGTCGAGACTTCCGACCGGTGGCTTGACGCCCTCGTTGGCCTCGATCGAAGCCGCCAGTCGCGCTGCCAGCGGCACTCCCCGCCGCTCGATGCCGACGAGAGCCAAGCCGTCCGTGCCACCGTGCTTCTCGACGATCTCGTGGCTGATGCGCACGAGGGCACGGCGGACGTCATCGGCGGTCATGATCTGGCGGCTGGTCAACGTCCCGTAAGACTAGCCCGGCGGGCGGGCCATTTGGCGACGAGGGTGTTCAGGAGCCCGGGACGGCCTAGTCCTCGTCGCCTGGATGTAGGCGCAGTCCGCCCTCGCCGTCGCTGCCCCACGTCCGGATGCGAAGCTCACCCTCGGGATTGCTGTCGGTCGGCGCGACCCATGCGACTCGGTCGACGCCGAGCGTGAAGCCACGCTGGGCGAGAGTCGGCTCGACGACCGAGTCGGCGCGAAGGGCGACCGATTCGGTCCGGTCCAGCGCCCTGACGATGAGCCTGCCCCACGTCGATCCGGGCACATCGGCGATCCAGATGCCGAGCACCTCACCGTCGGCCGACCATTGCGCCTGCCAGTCGATTACCGGTTCGTTGCGCGTGTCGCGATCACGGTCGACGGCCACGAAGCCACCCGGGACGACGCTCGGGTCGAACTCCTCGACAGGCTCAGGTGTTGCCTCGTTCGACGGTGGTGCCGTGCCCGCTCCCGAGCCTGCGCCGCCGTTGGGCTTCGGTGTCGCCGATGCCGCAACCCTGGGTGGGCCGGCCGGCTGTGCGGAAACCTCGACCGTCGGCCGAGCCGACGGCTCCTCCGTCGGCGGCGACGGATCGTCGCTCGGGGATTCGGTCGGTTCCGCCGTCGGCTCGGGTGTTGGTTCGTCGGTCGGCTCTGGCGTGGGTTCGTCTGTCGGATCTGGCGTTGGCTCGTCGGTCGGTTCCGGCGTCGGCTCGGGAGCACCCTCGGCGAAGGGGTCCGCCTGGGTCCAGTCGACCATGTACAGCGCACCCGACTTGGGGTCCGGCAGCCCGCCGGCGATGGCCAGATCGCCGTACCAGACCAACGCGTGGCTGCGGCCCGGGTTGACGGTCGGCAGCCAGACCGGGCCGATGTCGGCGGTGCGCTCCTCGAGCGTGTTCGGATCGATGACCACGGTCTTGACATTGGCCGTGCCCTTGCGCGACTCGACCAGGCGGCTGACGACGATGCGCCGGCCGGACCACGACGCGAAGAAGGACGAGTGATCGTCGGTTATTGCGCGCGCCCGCGCGTCGCCGACGTTCCAGACGTACACGTCGGGACCGTGGCTGCCATCGGCCGGCATCGCGCTGAAAGCGAGCGTCTCGTTGTTTGGCGCCCAGGCCGGCGGCGCGCCGGTGCTGTCCACGTCCTCGAGGATGGCGACGACTTCCGGCAGTGGCGATTCCGCGGGCGGCGCGTTGGTTGGGCCGTCGGGACCGTCAGGCTCGCCCGTGCCCGGGTTGCCTGCGCCGGAGCTGCGCGGCCGATCAGGAGTCGGATCACTGTTCTGCGGATCCTGCGTCTCGTCGGTCGGCTCGCCGCCTGACCCAGACGACTGGTTGGGCAGCGTGACCACGGAAATGGTGTCTTCGTCGAACTCGCGCCCGACGACCGCCATCTGGTTGCCGCTCGGGCTGAGCGCGACGTTGCGCGGACGGGCGTTGCCCGGCAGTCGGACCTCGGTCCGCTCGATATCGTCGTCCGACAGGCAGTCGGGCGCAGTAGTGGGGCAGACCTGGCTGACTCGTGCGCGGTAGACCGAGATGTCCTGCGGGCCGCTGCCGACGAAGGCGAGCGACTGCGGGCTGACCGCGAATGGTGTCGGCATGGCGCCCGGATTGGTCGGAGCACGCTGCAACGACGGACCGAACTGGAGCGCGACGAGGACGCCGGCAAGGGCAACCGCGGCCACGCTCGTGACGAGTGCGGCGGCCGGCGTCGCCGACCGGCGGCGGCCGAACACGCGGCGGTAGCCGGGCCGGCGATAGCTGCCCCGGGCAACCTCGCGGTCGAGCGCGCTCGAGGTGCGCGCCCACAGGTCGCGTGGCGGGATGGGGGAGGGCAGGGTGTGCAGCCGCTCGCGCTGCTCGCGGTACTCGCGATCGACCTGGCGGCACTGCGGGCACGTCTTCAGGTGGGCGCTCAACGAGCGCAGCTCGGGCCGCGTCAGCGGGCCGTCGAGGCGGGCGGCGATGAGCTCGCGGAAGCGTGCGTGTGCGTTCTGGCGGCCCTTCATTGCCGGCCGCCTCGCTCGATGTGCTCATTGGTGTCGTCGTCCGCGTCGGCCTCGAGCCGCGCTGTGACATGAGCTCGGCGCTCCTCTTCGACCGCTGCCTTGGCGCGTTCGACGGCGAGCGCCTGACGGAGCGACTCGCGGCCCCTCGTCAGCAGGGCACGCGCGGCAACGTGCGAGACACCGAGCGAGTCGGCCAGCTCGAGGCCGGTCATGTCGTGCAGCTCCGACAGCAACAGTGCCTGGCGCTGGCGCGGCGGGATCTTGGCCAGCGCGCGCTCGAGATCGGCCGACAACCGGCCGCGCAGCACGAGCTCTTCGGCCGATGCGGCCGAGCCACGGCTCTCGCCGGTCCACGGGATGAAGCGCACGATCTTGCGCCGGCGCAGCTCGTCGAGCGCGGTACGGCCGGCGATCTGGTACAGCCAGGCGCGGGCTCGATTCGGGTCGGCAAGCGTGTCGAACGCTCGGTAAGCCTTGATGAATGACTCCTGTGCCAGGTCGGCCGCCAGTTCGTCGTCGCGAACCATCCGGGCGAGGTAGGCGTATATCTCTGCGTGATGAGCGGCGTACAGGCGCTCGACGAAGGCGCGTGCCGATGCCCGATCAGTGGTCACGTTGACAGCCAATTGGGCGCTGGCTTCGAACATGCTTGCGAGACCTGCTTCGGACGTTGACCCCACGCTGGGGCGGTGGGCACGCGCCGAGCGGCGCCTTCCAAGTGGCTAAGACGCGTTGCCACTGGTTCGTGTGACGCTCGTACAAAGCCGCTCATCGCGTTCCGAACTCGTCCCATGAGCGTGGCCCCACCGCCACGCCCGTCTCGATCTTCTCGTCGCGCGCCGTCTCGAGCAGCTCCTGCGCGGCGACTTCGGGCGCGACCGGGTTGACGGGCAGGCCCGTACCGAGCTCGAGGCCGGCTATCTCGCGCAGGCGCGGATGGATCTCCCAATGCCAGTGGTAGGTCTCGTCGACGCGCTCGCGCAGCGGCGCGCTGTGCAGGATCAGGTTGTAGGCGGGGTCGCCGAGCGTGCCGACGAGGCGCAGGACGCTCTGCAGCGTCTCGGCGGCGCTGATCAGCTGCGAGTCGGTCGCCGAGCCGAAGTCGGCATCGTGATGACGCGGCACGACCCACAGCTCGAACGGTGAGCGGGATGCGTAGGGAGCGAAGCAGACACTGGCCGCGTCCTCGAACACGAGCCTAGCCTGGCCGCTCACCTCGTCGCGCACCAGATGACAGAAGGGGCAGCCACCCTCGCGGATCACGTACCTGGCCGCGCCGCCGAGCTCCTCTCCGATGCGATGCGGGATGTGCGGCAGGTCGTAGAAATCGAAGCAAAGGTGATCGGTCAGCGCTCCGGCCTGGCGGCCGTAGTTCTGGACGACGGCGAGGTACTCGGTCTCTTCGGCGAGGCGTGCCGCGTTGAGCACGTCGCGTGCGCGGGCGAGCAGCTCGAATGCGATCTGGGGCGACGTCTCGGCAAACGATTCGTGGTGTCCGCGGGGCGCCACGATGGTCTGCCACGAACCGCTGTCGCCGAGCAGGCCAAGCTCAGGCTCGCGACCGTCTGCTTGCGATTCGCGCGCCTCGCGCTCAGTGCCGGCGAGGATGAACGCGTCGGGCTTGAGCATGCGTTGCTGCACGCCGTCGCCGCCCGCGGCCAAATTGCAGTTGAGACACTCCTCGGGCGTCGCGCCGGCGTGCTTGGCCGGCCTGTGAAAGCGCGACCGATCGAACTCGCGGTCGACTACAACGGCGACCCACCAGCCGGTGATGCTGTCCTTGCGCAACTCGAACAGCCCGCCGCGCGGCATCGCGGTGCCTCAGCCCCCGCCGGCCGGCACGGCCGACCTGGAGGCGCGCTCGAGCTCCTCGGCGAAGGCAATCTCGAACCTGTCGGCGGCGTTGGCGACGCTTGCAGTGGTGGCCACCTGTTCGTGGTCGGGCCAGCCGGCCTCACGGGCGATCGACGTCACCTCGGCCTCGGCCAGCCCGCACGGGTCGATCAGATCGAAATCTGTCAGATCGGTCGTGACGTTGAGCGCGATGCCGTGGTAGCTGACGCCCCCTTCGACGCGCAGCCCGAGTGCGCCCAGCTTGCGTGGCTGATCAGTGTCCGCGTCGCACCACGCGCCTGGAAGCGTGTCACGCCGCCCGGCGCTGACACCGAACGCGGCGGCGGTGTCGATCATCGACTGCTCCAGGGCGCGCACGAACGGCCGCAACAGGACGCCTCTGTCGTTCAACTTGATGATCGGATAGGCGACCAGCTGCCCGGGGCCGTGATAGGTGACCTCGCCGCCACGCTCGACGCGGATTACCTCGATGCCGCGGCGCTCGAGCTCGTCGGTGCTGGCCCGGATGTGGGCCGGGTCCGACTGGCGGCCGAGAGTGAGCACTGCGGGATGCTCCAGCAGCAACAGCTGGTCGGGGATCTCATCTTTTCGGCGCTGCGCGACAAGCTCGCGCTGAAGTGCCCAGGCCTCGCGGTAAGCGATCCGGCCCAACCAGCGCGCATCAAGCCCGCTTCTCTGCCCCGCCATTTCCGCACGATATCAGGGGTGAGGGTCGCGCCGGCCCTTGCCCATCCCGCGCTAGGCGAGGTCGGACGGGCTGATGAAGCGATAGCCGAGGCCGCGCTCGGTGCTGATGTAGCGCGGGCTCTGCGGATCGTCGCCGAGCTTGTCGCGTAGGCGGCGGATGTAGACGCGCAGGTAATCGACCTCGTCGACGTACTCGCGTCCCCAGACCTTGGCCAGCAGGGTGGCGTGTTGCAGCACGTGGCCCTGGTTTCGTACGAGGTGATAGAGCAGCTTGTACTCAGTCGGGGTCAGGTCGAGACGCTTGCCATTGACGCGCGCCTCCTGCTTGGCGAAGTCGACCTCCAGGTCATGGGCGCGAAACGACGGCGCCTTGCTGGTCGGCACGGGCATCGACATCCGGCGCAGAACGGCGCGCACGCGGGCGAGCAGCTCCAGGTGGTTGAAGGGTTTGGTGACGTAGTCGTCGGCGCCGGCCTCGAGGCCCTTCACGACATCCATTGAGTCGTCGCGCGCGGTGAGCATCACGACCGGCACGTCCGAGAACGCGCGGATACGTCGAACTACCTCGAAGCCGTCGATGTCGGGCAGACCGACGTCAAGCAGGATGATGTCGGGCCGCTCGTTCTCGACGTCGTCGAGGGCGGCCTCTCCCGTGCCGGCGCCGATCACATCGATCTCGCGCCAGTGGAGCGCGAAACCGATGCGCACCGATTCGACGACGTCCGGCTCGTCATCGACGACCAGGATCTTCACTCGTCGAGCCCATGATCTGGTCCTGACGCGGGAACTGCCAGCCCGAACGTGCTGCCGGCGCCGATCATCGACTTGACCTCGATCGAGCCTCCGTGTGCCTGGGCGATGGCCAGCGCCGTCGGCAGGCCGAGGCCGACGCCATGGCGGCTGCCCGACGTATCGCCAGGGCCGACGAAGAAGCGCTCGAACAGGCGCGCCTGGTCGGCCTCGGAGATGCCCGGCCCGACGTCCGTGACCGACCAACGGACCATGTCAGCCTCCGCTGCCACCGCGATCCCGACGGCCGCCCCATGAGGCGAGAACTTCTGTGCGTTCGAGATGAGGTTGACGAGCGCCTGTTCGAGGCGGCGATAGTCGCCGAACACCCAGACGGCGCTGGACGGGGCATCGAGCACCAGCCTCTGGCCGGCGGCCTCGGCCAGCGGGGCCACAGACGAAACGGCGGCGCCGGCCAGCTCCCGCGCGTCGAAGCGGCGCAGCTGGAGCTGGATCGAGCCCGCGCGGAAGCGCGCCAGGTCGAGGATGTCGCCGACGATGCGCTGCATTCGCAGCGCGTTGCGATCGATCGTTGCCAGCAACGCCGCACGTTGCTCGAGGTCAGGTGGATGTGCGGCGTCTTGGAGCAGCCCGACGCTGGTGCGCAGGACCGTCAGTGGCGTGCGGAGCTCATGAGCGATGGTCGACAGCAGATCGGTTCGCAGCTCCTCGAGCTCAGCCAGCAGCGCCGCCTCGTTGCTGTCGCCCGTGAGTGCGGTCTCCAGACGGCGCTGTCCGACGCTCGTCGTCACGAACTGGCGACCCTCGTCGGTGACACGCCCGACACGGACCAGACCCAGCCGAGCGAGCTCGTCAAGCGCGGCCTCGGCGGATCCATTGGGGAGTGGCGACCCTGCCGCGACCAGCCGCTGCTCGAGACCCGCGGCGGTTATGCCGTTGCCTACTGCGGCGAGGCTGGTGATCAGCGTTGGCGCGCCGTCGCCCACGTCTGGCATTTCGCCAGTATGGACACGCTAGCGGCGGGCGAGCACCGGAATCGGCTCCGCCAGCCAGTGGCGGGCATCGGTCGGCTCTGGGGCGCCTACCGGTGCTGGCGTCCGTACGCCGATCGATGGTTGGGAATCGGCGCTTTCAGACTCGGTATCGCACTGGCAAATTCGCGCGGACGCGACCAGATTCACGTGCTCGCCGCGCTCGTCGTATGAACAGGTGCATGGGCCGCTTATAGCGCAGCCGGCACAGCAGAAGGCAAGGCCGACGTGGAAGGTTGGCTTCCAGTCGATCGGGAACTGGCACGTAACGCAGGTGAAGCGGTGGCCCGCGGTTGACCGCGCGGGCAGCGGTTGGGTCTGGTTGCTCATGTCCAGGCCACGCTACGAGCGCAACCTGAACCTCCCGTAGAACTGACATGAAAACTGCATGAACACGTCTCTGGCTCCATCTGGCAGGTCGTTTTCATGTTCTGTTCATGTCGGTCAACGGTCGTGTACGTACTCACCCGCCAATCTGTAATGAGTTGGCCGACTCGGCCATGGAAGGAGCGAAACAAGCTGATGGCAATTGGTGCACCCCCGACCGACCGCGTTTCCCAGGGCGAGGTGACGCCCGTCCACGCAGGCGCCGCGGCGAGCGCCGGTTCCGATGCGCTGCGCTCTGCGCTGCAGCAGTTCGACGCCGCAGCCGACCAGATCAACCTGGAGGAAGGCCTGCGCGCGATCCTCCGCGTGCCGCAGCGTGAGCTGACCGTCCGCTTCCCGATCACTCGCGATGACGGCCGAGTCGAAGTGCTGACCGGCTATCGCGTGCAGCACAACATTGCGCGCGGGCCGGCCAAGGGCGGCCTGCGCTTCCATCCCGCCACAGACATCGACGAGGTTCGCGCCCTGGCGATGTGGATGACCTGGAAATGCGCCCTCGTTGGTGTGCCGTTCGGCGGCGCCAAGGGCGGCGTGACGGTCGACCCCCGGCAGCTGAGCGCGCGTGAGCTGGAGGCCGTCAGCCGCCGCTTCGCGACCGAGCTGGAGAGCTTCATCGGCCCCGACCGCGATATCCCGGCCCCCGACGTCGGCACCAACGCCCAGGTCATGGCCTGGATGATGGACACGGTCTCGATGCATCACGGCTATTCGGTGCCCGGTGTCGTCACCGGCAAGCCGATCGCCATCGGGGGATCGCTCGGCCGTGCCGACGCGACCGGTCAGGGCATCGTCTACACGATCGAGGAAGCCTGCCGCCGGCAGGGTCTGTCGCTCAAGGGCGCGCGTGTCGCGGTCCAGGGCTTCGGCAACGTGGGTGAAGCGAGCGCGCGGCTCTTGCACCAGGTCGGCGCCGTCATCGTCGGGATCACCGACATCGGCGGCGGCGTTTACTCGGAGTCGGGCATCGATCCGGTATTCCTGCGCCGCTTCCTGGAAGAGACCGGCTCTATCGCCAACGCCCCGGGCACCTCACCACTGACCAACGCCGAGCTGTTTGCGCTCGACGTGGACGTGCTCGTGCTGGCCGCTCTCGAGGGCCAGATCACTGCCGACAACGCGGGCACCGTGCGGGCCAAGATCCTCGCCGAAGGTGCGAACGGGCCGGTTGAGCCATCGGCCGATCCGATCCTGCGCGACAACGGCGTGCTGGTTATCCCGGACATCCTGTGCAATGCCGGCGGCGTGATCGTCAGCTACTTCGAGTGGGTCCAGAACCGCCAGGCGCATTTCTGGACGCTCGATCAGATCAACGCCCAGCTGCGGCAGATCATCGTCGGCGCCGCCGACGCGGTC
>DASQLS010000112.1:0-9860 GCA_035629915.1 Candidatus Limnocylindrales bacterium
GCATCTACGAGGAGGTGCTGGGCGCGCTCAACAAGGCTGAGAGCGGCACGATGAAGAAGGCCGCTCGCTTCCTCGAGCAGCGCATGGCGCGCGACATCGAGCGCATCACCGGCGGTCGCTACCGGCGGCTGAAGGTCGATGAGGCCACGCTGACGTTCTCGCTCTACTCGCCCGAGCTTGACGAGTGGGTCGACGCGCGCCGCCTGTCTCAGGGCACGCTTGACCAGCTCTATCTGTGCGCACGGCTGGGCATCGTCCGCCAGGTCGTCGAGGACGCCAATCCCCCGATCCTGCTCGACGATCCGTTCGTGACCTTCGACGACGAACGCGCCACGCGTGCGATCGACCTGCTCAAGGACATTGCCACCGACTTCCAGGTAATCCTGCTCACCTGCTCGGACAGGTTCGACAAGCTGGCCGACAAGGTCGTCGTCCTGCCCGGGCCCGAGGAGCGTGACGAGCCTGAGCCTGTCCCGTCGACCGCCACGGCCGAGCCGATGTCGATGTGGTCGAGCGCGACCTTGCCGGCGGCGCCGGCAACGGCACGGCCGGCCAATGGCAATGGGCGGGCCAAGGCCGCCACGGCCGAGCCGGCGACGGCGGCGGCCAAGAGCTCAGGGCCGGCGTCGCCGCCCGAGCCACCTCTCTGGCCGGAGGAGCACTGATCGGCGTAGGCCCGATCTTTGGGTTGCTTTCGGCAATCAGCTGGGGCGCCGGCGACTTTGCCGGCGGTCTGCTCAGCCGGCGTTCGAGCGTCTTCCTCGCGATCCTGATCAGCCAGGGCGTCGGTCTGCTCGGCGCCGCCGCTCTCGTGGCAATCAGCGGCGAAGCACAGCCATCGTCCCAATCGATCCCGTGGGCGCTGGCCGCGGGTGTATCCGGCGTGGTCGGCCTGGGCGCGTTCTACTACGCCCTGTCGCGCGGCACGATGGGCGTGATTGCGCCGCTTGCTGCCTTGATCGGCGCCGGCGTGCCGGTGATGGTGTCAGTGGCCGGTGGTGAGACCGTGCCCCCGGCGCGCCTGCTCGGCATCGCCCTGGCACTGGTGGCGGTCGTGCTCACGTCGCTCCCCGGCGGTGAGTCGAACGACAGCGAGCCGCGGCGTGTCCGCGTCGAGCTCCACGAGCTGCCGCTGATCGTCGTCTCCGGGCTCGGCTTCGCGGGGTTCTTTCTTTTCGTAGATCAGGCCACGACCGCGGGTGAAGCCTGGTGGCCGCTGTTCGTGGTTCGACTCGCCGGCGTCTCGGTGGTTCTGGGCGCGCTACTCGTTTTTGTCCTCCGCGCGTCACGATCACGTGGCGTAGGTACCGCCACGCGATCCGTGCTCGGCCTCAGCCGACTACGCGCGTCGCACCTGCCGGCGGGGCGCCTGATCGCCCTGCTGCTCCTGACCGGGTTGGCCGACCTGGGCGGCAACGCCTTCTTCCTGCTGGCGAAGGAGACCGACGCTCTGTCGGTCGCCGTCGTTCTGTCTTCGCTCTACCCGGTCGTGACAACGATCCTGGCCGCGATCTTCCTGCACGAGCGGCTGCGCCCGACGCAGATCGCCGGCGTCGCTCTGGCGACGGTCAGCGTACCGCTGATGCGCTAGCTCGATCAGCCTGGACGTACGCGTTTAGACGTCGCTAGACGTTCTGCCCGCTCGTGCCGCCGACGCGGCGTAGCTCCCAGCCGCCGTCGTCCGCGGCTCGGACCTCGTAGCGCGGCTGGTCGAACGTAGTCGGGCCATGCTTGCGCCGGCCGGTGGCGATATCGAAGCGCGAGTAGTGCCATGGGCACTCGATGCAGCCGTCGACCAGCCGGCCCTCGGCCAGAGGGCCGCCGGCATGGGCGCAGGTCGAGTGAAGGGCGAACACGTCGTCTCCCTGGCGCACGACCACCACGCTCTGCGTGCCGGCCTTGGCCGCCGTTGGCTTGCCCTCTGGAATCTCGGTCAGGTCGAGCTTCTGCCACTTGGGCTCGCCGAAGAAGCGCCACGCGTGACGGTTGACCATGTTGCCCAGCGCGTAGACCGCCTCGCCGCCGACCCACGCTCCCGCGAGCATGACCACGTAAGCGACGAGACCGAGAGCGACCGCGACCGTTCGATCGCCGGCCGGGTCTGGCAGCCGCATCACCAGCGCGATGATGAAAAGAACCAGCGCGATGACCATGACCGTCGCGTGCACGGTGGCCACTGTCCGCGGGTCGTCGTCGGTGTCGGAATAGTCGGCGGAACCAGAGATTGCGGCACCGATCATGGCGAGGACGCCAACAACCAGACCTATGTCGGCCGCCTGACGCAGGTTGGCCACGCCGAATAGATCGAGCAGGTCGAACAGCACGACGAGCGAGATCACGCCGATCGGGATGTCCGTCAGCGCGGCATGGACCGAGTGGCCCAGCCACTTGCCGGTCACGAGGTCCTTGATGGGCCGAATCGGGCGCCAGATGGCGCGCAGCACGCGGACGTTGAAGTCGCCCAGAGGCTTGGCCCAGCCAGCCTGCGCCGCGAGCAGTCGGGACAGTAATCGACCGATCATCCGATCACCTCCTGCCCTGAGCGTAGCCCCGTCGTCGCCGCTGTGCCACGAATTTCGGCAGTGAGTCTCGGCAATTGCTGGCGCAGGCGTGCGTTCAGTTCTGCGACGATCCAACGGTGACGGACCATCTGCCCGGCGTCGGTTTCGGTGAGGCGCTCCGGGCATGGGCGTACGTGGGGCTCAACAGCTTCGGCGGACCGGCCGGCCAGATCGCGGTGATGCACCGCGAGATCGTCGATCGCCGCAAGTGGCTCGACGAGAGCCGCTTCCTTCACGCGCTCAACTACGCGATGCTGCTCCCCGGTCCCGAGGCGCAGGAGCTGGCCACCTACATCGGCTGGCTGATGCACGGCACGCGCGGCGGGCTCGCGGCTGGGCTGCTCTTCATCCTGCCGGGCGCGCTCGTGTTGCTGGCGCTGTCGATCGTCTACGCGCTGTACCAGCAGACGGCGTTCGTGCAGGCCATCTTCTACGGCGTCAAGCCGGCGGTGGTGGCGCTCATCGCCGTTGCCGTCGTACGTCTAAGCCGCCGCGCAATCCACAACCGCCTCCAGGCGGCGGTCGCGGTCGGCGCCTTTGTCGCGATCTTCTTCTTTGACGTTCCGTTCCCGCTGATCGTCGTCGCCGCGGCGCTCGTTGGCTTTGCCGGTCATCGTCTCGGCCGCAGTGAGCCGGCTCGCGCCGAGGCGACCCAAGAAGCCCGGCCGTCGCCGCCGCGGGCGAGGCGGAGCATCGCCGTCCTGCTGGTAGGGCTGGTCATCTGGTTGCTGCCGGTCGCGTTGACGGTGGTCGTGACCGGCCCGCAGAGCGTCTTCTCGCAGCTCGTCCTGTTCTTCGCCTTCGCGGCGGTGATCACGTTCGGTGGCGCATATGCACTGCTGGCCTACATTGCCCAGCAGGCGGTCGATGTCTACGGCTGGCTGTCGCCCGACCAGATGCTCGACGGGTTGGGCATGGCCGAGACGACACCCGGACCGCTGATCATGGTCGTCCAGTTCGTCGCGTTCATGGCCGCGTTCGGCCAGCCGTCGGGGCTCGACCCGATCGTCGCCGGGGTGCTGGCGAGCGTGCTCGTGACGTGGGTTACGTTTGCGCCGTCGTTCGTGTGGATCTTCACCGGTGCGCCGTACGTCGAGTCGCTCCGCAACCGTTCGACCCTCAGCGCGGCGCTGTCGGGCGTGACCGCCGCGGTGGTCGGCGTTATCGCCAACCTGGGCGTTTGGTTCGCGATGCAGACGCTGTTCGCCACGTCGGGCGAGCTGCGCATCGGTCCGCTCAGGCTGCACACGGTCGAGCTGGCATCGATCGACCTCGTTGCGCTCGGCCTGACTGCCTTCGCGCTGGTCGCGCTGCTTCGCCTGAAGTGGTCGTTGTTCCTGACGCTCGGCGTGTCGGCGGCGCTCGGCGCAGCCTGGTTCCTGGTCGTCGGCTACCTCGCCGCCGGGTGACCCGGCGGCGCGATCGCCCTATCGAGCAGCCAGACCGAGTTCGGTAGCAGCGCCGCCTGCGCCGGCCAGCGTTGCGGGTCGCGCTCTGGTCCAAGGATGTTGGCCATCATCGCGCGCTTTCCTTCGCCGCTGGCCATCACGAACACGGCACCCGCCAGGGGCAGCAGCCGGGCGGTGAGAGTGACGCGCGGCAGATGCGGCTCGACGTGCGTCGGCGCCGGAACGCCGATCGCCGTCGGCGCATCCGGCGCCAGTGCCGCGCTGCCCGGGAAGATGGACATGATGTGGCCGTCGGGTCCAATGCCGGACAGGATCACGTCGAAGCGCGGCACGCCGTGGCGCGCGGTCGGAACCCAGCGCGCCAGATCGCGGCTGTAGCGCTGCGCGGCCAGCTCGACCGGCTCGCTGTCGCCGAGCGTCTCCTCCACCTCGACCGGATGGACATTCTCAGGGTTGATCAGCAACCCTGGCACCTCGCCCGCGGTGACGTCGTCGTAGTCGCCGCCGCTGCCCGTCTGTGCGGCGCGGGTGGGCATCGCCAGCAGCAGCCGATAGGCCATCCCCGCGTTCGATTCCGGGTGATCGATGGGCACGAAGCGTTCGTCGCCCCACCACAGGTGGACGTGGTCCCAATCGAGCGCGGCACGCGACTCGGGCGTGGTGAGCTCGTGGTAGAGCGGCACGGCCGATGATCCGCCGGTCAGCGCGATGTGGGCGACGCCGCGGCCCTCGATCGCTTCGCTGAGCTTCTCGAGCACACGCCGAGCCGTCTCACGCGCCACTGCGGCGGCATCCTCTAGGACGATCAGCTGAGCCTCGTCGCGCGGCCGGTCAGCCACTGCTCACCAGCCTCACGGCGCGGATGAGCGACTGCTCGAAGATGCGGTCGTTGCCCGACTGCTCGAGCGCCTCAGCAATGAACGGAGTTTCTTCGAACGGCTCGAGGCGGCCGGCACGCCGTGTCACCTGGGCGCCGTTCCAATCGGCCGTCGCCAACAGGTGGTCGGCCTGGCGCGTGATCCGGGCGCGGACGGTTGACCTGGCACGTGTCGCCTCTACATCGACGCGGACGAGCGATCCTGCCGCGCGCTGCGACCCGTCGAGCGTGGCGCGCACCGGTCGCAGCTCCACTGCGATGCGCCGCCGTCCGCGCCGGAACGAGCCACGCAGGACGTCGTCCTCCTTATCGTGCACGAGCGGGTCGTCGACCTCCCATTCGAGGCGCGAGGCGAGCCAGCCGAGATAGAACGCGGCCTTCGAGATGCGCAGCGTGTTGGTTGGTCGGGACACGTCGATGCGAACGCTGCGGATGTGCTCGATCTCGGGCGTCAGCAACGGGTGGTCGAACAGGCCGGCCAGCAGCTCGCGCCACAGATTCAGGCGCAGCCAGCCGACGTCGGTCACCGACACGCCGTCGGAGACAACCGTTGCCAGGCCGGCCAGGCGCTTGCCGTCGTCCTCCTGGAAGCTGCCCGAGTCGACCAGCAGTCGATCGGCCGCGCCGACGACCTCGTTGAACTGCTTGACGCCGAACGGCGGATCGTCGGGCCACCAGACGACGACCGGCAGGTCGTGGATGAGCAGCGGGGTGATGACGCGCGACAGGTGCTGCGACAGCTCGCCGCCGGTCTTGATCAGGATCTGCTCGGTGCACACCTCCGAGTCGGAGCGCTCGGAAACCTTGCACTCGGCGTAGATGTGCGCGTCCATCGTCGATGGACCATCGAAGTCGCCCGGCGAGACGACGATGGCGCGCGATGGGTGCCGCTGATGGAGGGCGTTGATCGCCGCCAGGGCACGTTCCGAGAGCTCGGGCCGTGGCGCCACGACCACCAGCGTCAGCACGCTCGTTCGCATCCGGACACGAACGGAGTGAGCGTCACCGACCTGTTCGCCCAGCCGCGGGTCGCCCATCGTGGCCTCGACCTCTTCGCCGGACGCGCCCGGTTGCTCCGTCTCAGCAGCGGCCGTCGTCCATACGCGGCTGAGCTGACCTACGCACTCGGAGATGCTGTGCGCGCGCACGTGCCAGCGCGACGTGCTCTGATCGAGCTCGAGCGTCGTGGTGCCGAACGGTGGATTGCTCATAGCCGGCGCCAGCGCCGCCCGTCGTGCTCGATCAGTTCGTCGGCGTTGCTCGGGCCCCAGGTGCCGGCCTCGTAGAAGCACATGTCGGCATCGGCACCGCCCTCGTCGGTCCACTTGCGCCACAGCTCGTTGAGCGGGCTGACGATGGCCCACGCCGCCTCGACCTCGTCGGCGCGGGTGAACAGCGAGGCGTCGCCAAGCATCGCGTCGAGCAGCAGCGTCTCGTATGCCTCGGGAGCGTCGCGCGTGAAGGAAAGGCCATACGTGAAGTCCATCGCCACGCTGCGCACGTCGAGCCCGAGCTGGGGAACCTTGGCGGCGAAGCGGAGCATGATCCCCTCGTCGGGCTGGATGCGCAGTGCGAGCAGGTTCGGTTCCGGCGGCGTGTTGCTGTCGCTGAACAGCATCAGTGGCGGCAGCTTGAACTGGATCGCAATCTCCGTCGCGCGGCGGGCCATCCGCTTGCCGGTGCGCAGGTAGAAGGGAACGTCGGCCCAGCGCCAGTTCTGGACCTCGAGCTTCATGGCGACGAAGGTCTCGACGTCCGAATCGGGCTTGACCTCTTCCTCCTCGCGGTAGCCGGCGACATGCTTGTCGCCGACCCAGCCGGAGGTGTACTGGCCACGCACGACCGTCGCCCGGGCGCGGGCCTCGGTCCAGTTGGTCTCGACCGCGCGCAGCACGCGCACCTTCTCGTCGCGCAGGGCATCGGCCTCGAAGGCGATCGGCGGCTCCATCGCCACCAGGGTCAGCAGCTGCAGGAGGTGGTTCTGGACGATGTCGCGGCTCGCTCCTGCCTCCTCGTAGAAGTCGCCGCGGCCCTCGACGCCCAGATCCTCGGCCACCGTGATCTGCACGTGATCGACATAGCGCCGATTCCAGAGCGGCTCGAAGATGCCGTTTGCGAAGCGGAAGACGAGCAGGTTGCGCACCGTCTCCTTGCCCAGGTAGTGGTCGATGCGGTAGATCTGCGACTCGTCGAAGACGCTCACCAGCGCATCGTTCAGCTCGCGCGCCGAGTCGAGGTTGTGCCCGAACGGCTTCTCCACGACGATCCGCGACCAGCCCTCGTGCTCGCCCTGCTTGTGCAGCCCGACGCGGCCAAGGTTGCCGACGATCTGCTCGTACGCCGACGGCGGAGTGGCCAGATAGAAGAGCCGATTGCCGCGCGTTCCGCGGGCCGCGTCGATCTGCTCGAGCCGCTCGGCGAGGTCGCGGTAGGCGGTCCGATCGCCGAACTCACCGGGTTGGTAGAACAGGCCGCTGGCGAAGTCGTCCCACAGTCCCTGCTCGACCTTGACTCGTGAGTTGGCGCTGACCGACTCGTTCATCATCTTGCGGAAGTCGTCGTCGGAGAGCGGCCGGCGCGAGAAGCCGAGCACGGACGTCTCAGCGGGCAGCAGCCCCGATCGCCGCAGGTTGTAGACGGCGGGCATGATCTTGCGCGCGGTCAGGTCGCCCGTCGCGCCGAAGACGACAAGCACGCACGGCTCCGGCACGCGCTCGAGCGCCAGGCCGGCACGCAACGGGTTCTCGGCGGCGTGTGGCTCCGTCGGCCGGTAGACGTGAACCGGCCCTGAGCTGTTCTTTGCGTTCGTGGTACCGGCGGTGCTGCGGGCCGTCTTTGCCGGCGCCTTCGTCGGCGTCTTGGCCGGTGCCTTGGTGGGCGCCTTCGCTGGCGTCTTGGTTGCCATGTCAGTCGGTCTTGACAGCGTGTCCGCCGAACTGCTGGCGCAGCGCGGCCAGGACGCGCGCCGAGTAGCTCTCCTGCTGGCGGCTGCGGAAACGGGTGAACAGGGCAGTGGTGATGACCTGCGCCGGAACGTCGAGATCGATCGCCTCCTGGACGGTCCAGCGGCCCTCGCCCGAATCCTCGACATAGCCGCGGATCTCACCCAGGTCCTCGCCATGTTGTTCGTAGGCCCGGCCGAGCAGCTCGAGCAACCACGAGCGAATGACCGTGCCGTGCATCCACGCGTCGGCGACCGCGGCGAGATCGAGCGGGTACTCGGAGGCGTGCATGATCTCGAAGCCCTCGGCGTAGGCCTGCATCAGTCCGTACTCGATGCCGTTGTGAACCATCTTCACGTAATGCCCCGAGCCAGGCGGTCCGCAGTGGACGTAGCCGCTCTCGGGCGCCAGTGCCTTGAGGATCGGCTCGAGCGGCTCGACCGCCTCGCGATCGCCGCCGACCATCGTTCCGTAGCCGTTGACGAGCCCCCAGACCCCGCCGCTGATGCCGGCGTCCACGAAGTTGATGCCGCGCTCCTTGAGCAGCGCGTGGCGGCGCTTCGAGTCCTTGAAGTTGGCATTGCCGCCGTCGACGATCGTGTCGCCCGGCTCGAGCAGGTCGGCGAACTCGTTCATCGTCCGCTCAGTCGGGTCGCCGGCCGGGACCATCAGCCACACGATGCGTGGTGCGGACAGCATCTCGACCACGTCGGCCGGAGTGAAACCACCCTCGAGACCCTCGCCGATGATCTCCTCGGTCTTGTCGCGCGAGCGGTTGTAGGCCACCACCCGATGACCGGCCTGGTGCAGCCGACGGGCCATGTTGCCGCCCATACGACCGAGACCGACGATGGCCAGCTCCACGGCCGCTCCTCCTCTAGCTGCTGAGTGGCTCGACGAGGGCGCTCGCCAGCGTTTCGAATAGCTCGGCGAGGCCGTCGTCGATGCTGGCCGCCAGGTCGACGCGGGCGACGGGCAGCTCGTGTGCCTCGAGCGAGGCGAAGTCACCCGCGGCCTGGGCCGCGATCAGCGTGCCGAACGTCTCCTTCCAGCCCGGGATGGGCAGGTCGTCTGCCTCACGGCCGGTGAGCTGGATGAAGCAGCCGATCGACGGACCGCCCTTGTGCAGCTGGCCGGTCGAATGGAGGTAGCGCGGTCCATAGCCCACGGTCACGGCGCGCTGGGTCCTGTCGCGCAGCAACTGGGCGATCGAGCGCAGCTGCGCGTCTCGCTCGGGCGTCGGCGCGACGAAGGCCTGGATGCTGAAGTAGCCCCGCCGCCGGGCACGCGCAAGGTGGCGGCGCAGCTCGTTGGGCAGCCCGTCGTGGCCGGCGGTCAGGCGCAACGGGGCGTCACCGAAGAGGGTCAGCCCACCTCCGCTTGCCAATGGCTCGTCGGCCGGCAGCTCGCCGCTCGATCGGAAGTGGTCCAGGACGCGCTTGGTGTTGTCTTTCGACTCGGTCACGTTCGGTTCGTCGAACGGGTTGATGCCGAGCACCGCACCGGCCACCGCCGTTGCGAACTCCCAGCGGAAGAACTCGCCACCGAGCGCACCGGCACCGCCGAGCATCGACAGCCTGAGCACCGGGTGACCTGCCTCGGCCAGCGCGTCAAGCGCGGCGTCTGTCGACTCCTGCCATGTCTGATCCGTCCCGGTTGCGATGCGCACGAAGACGCGGTCCTCGTCGTACACGCCGGGATCGCCGAGCGCCTCGCCGTCGACCGGCACTATGCCCGCGCCGCGCTTGCCGGTGCTCTCGGCAACGAGCTGCTCGATCCATGCGCCGAGCGTCGCGTAGCGCGGCTCGATGACCAGCGTCAGCTTGTCGCGGCCGGCGCGGGCCAGCGTGCCCAGCACGACGCCCAGCCACAACCCGGGGTTGTCGGCCGTGGCCGACTGGCAGCGTTCGGCCGTTGCCGTCGCATCGCTCAGCAGAGCGTCCAGGTCGAGGCCCATCAGCGCGGCCGGCACGAGGCCGACGTAGGACAGGGCGCTGTAGCGGCCACCAACGTCGGCCGGGTTCAGGAAGGTCTCGCGGAAGAGGTCGCTGTGCGGGATCGCGTCGACACT
>DASQLS010000113.1:0-4771 GCA_035629915.1 Candidatus Limnocylindrales bacterium
GATCAGCTGGCGGCCGTCCTCCTCGGCGATCAGGCCCGACAGGGCGCCGGCAAAGCGCGGCCCGAGCGCCCCAATCGGAGTTCCCGGTGGTGGGCCGGCAAGTGGGGCAATCCCGCTTGCGTCGATGACGCCGTCGTCATCCGCCACCCACACGTGTGTCAGCCACCAGCCGTCGTCCATCACGCTCGGTGTGGTCAGTCCGGCGCGCTGCCGTGGAGCGGCGTCGGCGCGCGAATAGATCGGCTCCTCGGCGACGAACGAGGGTCCGGGAGGCGCTACTCCCACTCGATCGTGGCGGGCGGCTTGCTGCTGATGTCGTACACGACGCGGTTGACGCCGGGCACCTCGTTGACGATGCGTGAGCTGATCTTGCCCAGCACGTCGTAGGGCAGCTTCGCCCAGTCGGCGGTCATGCCGTCATCACTGGTCACGGCGCGTACCGCGACGACGTTGGCGTAGGTCCGACCGTCGCCCATCACGCCGACCGATCGCACCGGAGTCAGGATCGCGAACGACTGCCACAGGCTGCGGTACAGCCCGGCGGCCTTGACCTCGTCAATGACGATCCAGTCGGCCTCGCGCAGCGTGTCCAGTCTTTCGGCGGTCACCTCGCCGAGGATCCGGATCGCCAGGCCCGGTCCTGGGAAGGGCTGGCGCATGACCATCGGCTCGGGCAGGCCGAGCTCCAGCCCAACTGTTCGAACCTCGTCCTTGAACAGGTAACGCAAGGGCTCGATCAACTGGAAGCGAAGGTCTGCCGGCAATCCGCCGACGTTGTGGTGGGTCTTGATCTTCTGGGCGGCCTTGGTCTCGGGCGTCGTCGACTCGATGACGTCCGGGTAAAGAGTGCCCTGGGTGAGGAAGTCGATCTCGCCGAGGTGCTTGGCCTCTTCCTCGAAGACGCGAATGAACTCGTCGCCGATGATCCGCCGCTTCTCCTCAGGATCCTCGACACCGGCGAGACGGGCGAGGAAACGCTCACGGGCGTCGACCATGACCAGGTTCATGCCCAGGTCGCGTTCGAACGTCACCCGCAGCAGCTCCGACTCCTTCTTGCGCATCAGGCCGTGGTCGACGTAAATGCACGTCAGCTGGTCGCCAACCGCACGATGGACGAGGGTCGCCGCGACAGCCGAGTCGACACCGCCGGACAGCGCGCAGATGACCTTGCCGTCACCCACGCGAGCGCGGATGCCGGCGATGGTCGAGTCGATGAACGAAGCCGGCGTCCAGGTTGGCTGGGCGCCGGCAATGCCGAGCACGAAGTTGCGCAGGATGTCGCGCCCGGCCGGCGTGTGGACCACCTCGGGATGGAACTGGATGCCGTACATCCGTCGGTCGGGGTCGGCCAGCCCGGCATACGGCGTCGAGGCCGTCTCGGCCAGCGCCTTGAACCCCGTTGGCGGCTCGAGGATCGAGTCGCCATGGCTCATCCAGACGGGCTGCTCGCGCTCGATGCCGCGGAAGAGGCCGTCCTCGGTGGTGATCGAGACAGTCGCGGGTCCGTACTCGCGCTTGCCGGCCGCCTCGACGCTGCCGCCAAGGTGGTGCGCCATGAGCTGGACGCCGTAGCAGATGCCGAGCAGCGGCACGGTCGTCTGCGTCCAGAGCAGCGGATCGGGATGGGGAGAGCCGTCCTCGTAGACGCTCATCGGCCCACCGGAAAGGATCACTGCGCTCGGCCGGCGACGCTCGATCTCGCTCCATGACGTGTCGAACGGCACAAGCTCCGAGTAGACGTTCAGCTCGCGCACGCGGCGCGCGATCAGCTGCGCGGTTTGCCCACCGAAGTCGAGCACGATGACGCTGTCCGATGCCGGAACTTCATGTGCGGTCCGCTCAGGGACGGGTGCGTCGAGGGCTACCTCGAGATATGCCTCCACCTCGGCATCGTCCGGCGCGAGGACGCGATGGCCGGCATTTGCCGCCTCGCCATGAACGGTCTTCCCGCGTTCTGAACCGCCGATCGCCTGCCCTCCGCCTTCACTCCGCAGTCTAGCCGCGGCGGCTGGGCATCGAGTCGCCGAGCGGCGCGGGCAGCACCGGTGCGAAGTAACTGTCCGACCTGTAGATCAGACCCTCCCGGAGCTCGACCATGATGACGATGTGCCACTCAGACCCATCGGGGTAGACGGCGCTCGTGACCGCCGTGTACTTGCTCGGCTCGACGAGCGGCACGACCGTATAGGCGGGCGTGATGACCCAACGACCGTCGTCGCTGACGACGCGCACCGGCGGAACATCGCTGACCGGCTCCCGCGGACCGGTCGGGTACTGCTCGAGCTGGGTGACGAAGAGATCGCTCCCGAATCGCTCTCCAGATTGCGGGTAAAAACCGACGAAGTCGGGGTGGACCAAGCCCCTGATGGTGACCACGTCGCGATCGCTAATGGCTCTCGCGAAGCGCTCGAAGAGTTGGCGTGCGTCGAAGGTCACTGATTGGCAACCACTCGGTCAGTCGCGCGGGACGATCTCGACCATGTCCTTGCGCCACTCGGGTGGGTCGAACTCGGGCGCGAAGTAGGTCTCAGACTGGACGATCTGGTCGTCCTTGACGGTCAGGATCGCGACCACCCACCAGCGCGTGCCGTCGGGATATGGGACGCGGCTGATGCTCGTGAAGCGCTCCGGCCCGGCCAGTGGCAGGACCGTGTATCCGGGCGACATTGCCCAACGATCGTCGTCGCCAACCACCTTCGCGGTCGGATCGCCGGCCGGTGCGGCAGGTATGCCGCCGGGATAGTTTTCGAGTTGCGCCCTGAACGAGGCAAAGCCGCGGAATCGCTCGCCGGATTGGGGATAGTCGAGTACGAAGTCGCGATGGATGATCGACTCGAGCGTCGCGAAGTCGAGCTGGGCGATGGCATTCGCGTAGCGGCGATACAGATCCTGGACGTTAGCCATTGCGCCCTCCAGTGGTTGGTGCAGGCGCGGAAACCGTGGCCTCGGACCGTGCCGCTGCTCCCGTCGTCGTCAGTCGCGCCGCCTCCTTGGCCGAGAAGGCCCGTCGACGCAAGACACCAGAGGCAGCTTCGTGTTCTGCCAGGACCCGCTTCAGCAGCACGCCCTTGACGGCGGCCGGCAATGCCTCGTCGCGTTGCGCCTGGTCGTAGCCCGCGTGACTCATGTAGGCGCGGACGATCGTTTCGAGCTCGTCCGGCTCGAGCCACGTGGCCAGCTCGGGCAGCAACCGATCGAAAGCGCCGCGGCGCAATGTGCCGTAGACCCCGTGACTGGCCGCCACGTCGATGTCAATTTGATTCATGACCAGCTCGAAGTACACCGCCCGGGCTGAGCTGCGCGCCTGACGTTCGTTCTGGCGGCGCGAGAGATACATCCCGACGACCAGCCATCCCAACGCGCCGAAGACAGCGCCGATGAGCAGAGGCAGGAGCCGTTCGAGATCCATTGGGTTACGTCGTCACAGTTCAGCGGTACTGCTGGCTGCGGGCCAGGACAGCGGCGGCGAGTGCCGTGAGCTGGGCTTGGGCCTGCTCGCTGCCGGGCAACGAGATCGTGTAAGTGAAGCGGCCGTTGCGGACCACGATCGCGCCATAGCTCGCGTCCACGTCAGGATCGATCAGCGCTTCGTCAGCGCCCGGCAATGTGATCGGCTGGGCGTTGGGCATTCCCTCGCGGATGATCTCCAACGTGTCCTCAGCCTCGGCCACAGTGTCGTGCACGTAGGCATCGAATTCGAGCCCGCCCGTGGCGCCAGATTGCCCGGCGAATACGCAGTTGGCTGTGCCCGGGCCTTCATCGTTGATCTCGGGCTGTGCGCCGGTCACGAAGCCAAACGCACCCCAGTCCTCGGCCGTCAGCAGCGAGCACAGCTGCTCGGCGCTGGCTAGCCCACCGGCCGGCGATGGTTGATTGGAACTCGGCAGTGTCACGACAGGCCCTCCAAGAGTCGGAACAGCGGTTCCGCCGACAGACCCACCGCAGGCAGCCACTACCACGACCGCGAGCGATGCCAGCAGGAAGCCGATTCGTGCATTCATTGGCCACTCCGTGATGAGCCGACGGGGCTTCGAATTCTATGCCCGCCAGCGGCTCATCTCCGGGCGCCCGCTACTCGGTGGCGGCGGCCACGATGTCGCGCAGGTAGATCGACAACGCGACGATGTCGCCTGCATCGTCTGCGCCGAGGCCGTTGGCGCCGGGCTGTCCATGGCCGAAGCGACCGAACCGCGTCACTCGAATCACCTCGTCACCGATCGCTCCGGCGAGTGCGGACGCGTGCCCGACCGGTATGGCCGTGTCCGGCTCGCCGTGGAGGATGAACACGGGAGCGACGATGCGATCGGCGAACGCGACGGGCGAGAGTGCCCTGAGCTGGCCACGCAACTGTGGGCTGAACGTCGAAATAGCTTCTTGAGCGGCACGTCGATCGGTCGCGGCCAGGAGACGGTTCGTCGCCAGGGAATCGGCGCCGCTCTGCCCGGCGGCTCCGGTGAGCAGCTGGGCGATGTCAGCCCGAATCCCCGTGTCGGCGGTCCACGGCCGAACGGAGCCGTCGACGACGGCAGAGTTGGTGGCCACGTCCACGAGCAGCTCCTCGGCGTCGGCGTAGCCGCCGAAGGAGCTGACGAAGGAAAGATCATTTGCGATGCGCTCATCGGCTGCGGCAATCAACGCGATGCTGGCTCCGGCCGAGAAGCCGGCGAGGCCGACGCGCGCCGGATCGACTTCGGGCCACGAGCGCAGGGCAAGAACCGAGTCGACCAGGTGGCCGGGCTCAGCCGGCGTCAGCACCAGGTTGCGCAGGGCG
>DASQLS010000114.1:0-7632 GCA_035629915.1 Candidatus Limnocylindrales bacterium
GTGGCGGGAGGGTCGAAGCGCGCGGCGCGCGGCGCGCCGTCGGCGTCGCGGCCGACCACGACGAACCCGCCCCACAGAGCCGCCGCGACGTTGTCGGGATGGCCGTCGATCTCCGACGCGAGCTGGTGAATTCGCTCGCGGCCGAGCTCGCCCCCAACGAGCGCCTCGGCGGCGAGCAGCCCGGCCACAGACGCCGCCGCGGATGAGCCCAGGCCCCTGGCGAGCGGAATCTCGTTGTCCATCTCGATGCGCATCACCGGCGGCTCGAGGCCAAACTGCTGGAGGCCGTGCTCGAGGCCGATCAGGAACCGGTTGCCCGCGTCGAGGCCGATCTCGTCCGCCCCCTCGCCCTTGACGACGAGCTGCTCGGCGCCGTACTCGAGCGGCGTGACCGTGACGCGCAGGTGCAGTTCGAGGGCGAGCGCCAGCGTGTCGAAGCCGGGACCGAGATTCGCCGAGGATGCCGGTGCCTCTACGGTCACCGACTCATAGCGCAGGCTGGGCCTGCTCAAGCCTTCACCAGCCCAGCGCCTCGCGCAGACCATCGGCCGTTGCCGGCGCGTCGATCGGCGGCTGCACCGTTCGCATGGCGGTGTCGGGGTCCTTGAGTCCGTGGCCGGTCAGCACGCAGACGATTGTCGCCCCTGGATCGATTCGGCCCTCGGCAGCCATCTTGCGTACCCCGGCGACCGACGCCGCTGACGCCGGCTCGCAGAAGATTCCCTCGTGCCGCGCCAGGTCGTGATAGGCGGCAAGGATCTCCTCGTCGGTCACCGCTTCGATCACGCCGCCCGACTCGTCGCGCGCCCGCAGTGCCTTCTGTCCACTGGCCGGGTTGCCGATCTTGATCGCCGTCGCCACAGTCTTTGGGTCGGAGACGGAATGGCCGACGACAAGCGGTGCGGCACCTTCCGCCTGGAAGCCCAGCATCTTTGGGCGCGTCTCGACCAGCTCGGCGTCGCGATAGTCGGTGAAGCCCTGCCAGTAGGCGCTGATGTTGCCCGCGTTCCCAACCGGGATGGCGAGGTAGTCGGGCGCCCCGCCGAGGTCCTCGCAGATCTCGAATGCGGCCGTCTTCTGGCCGGCCAGTCGATGTGGATTGACCGAGTTGACGAGCGTGATCGGCCGATCGGGCGCGTCATCGCCTTCAACCAGCTCGCGTACCGCCTCGAGCGCCTGATCGAAATTGCCATCGACACCGACGACCCGCGCCCCGGCGATCTGGGCCTGGAGCAGCTTGCCGGCCGCTATCTGGCCGCTTGGCAACACGACCACGACCTCGAGATTGGTTGCCGCGCCGTATGCCGCGGCCGACGCTGCGGTATTGCCGGTCGAGGCACACACGATCGCCTTCGAGCCGGCTTCGAGCGCCTTGGCCACGGCGACGACCATGCCGCGATCCTTGAACGAGCCGGTCGGATTGGCACCCTCGACCTTGAGGTGAAGCAACGGAACGCCGATCGATCGGCCGAGGTTGCGCGCGTGGACGAGCGGCGTGTAACCCTCGCCCAGGCTGAGATTGGGCGTCGCGCCACTCACCGGCAGGAACGCCGCGTAGCGTTCCATCAGCCGCGGCCGGGCGTCTGCCGTCGTCCGCTGCTGGCGCAACTGGCGCAGCACGTCACTCATGCGCATGGCGGCATTGTCGGGGAACGAGTAGACGCCGGGCGTTCCCGCCCGGCGTCTGCAACCGGTCGTACCGGAAAGAGGAGCCTAGGAACCGGTTCGGGCGAACACGTTTCCAGTGCCGATTCGATACAGGACGACGATGTCCGACGCGAAGGCGACGCTTGCCTCGTAGCCGGGCTGAGCCGCCTTCTCGGCAGCCGACCAGCTGATCCCGTCGGAGCTCTGGCGATAGAACACGCGCGACGGCGACCGCCGGCTGTAGACGGCGCGCAGCACGCCGCCGGTGAAGGCCAGTGATGGCTCACTCGCATTGGCGTCGGTCGACGCAATGACGCCTGCCGTGGGCCAGCTGGCGCCCTTGTCGGCGGTGCCGCGGTACTCCACGGCGGTGACACCGAAGTCGTTCTCCGTCGTGAAGGCGAGATAGGCGCGACTGCCGTTGGCGACGATATCGAACTGCTCGTAGACGCCGTACAGCTCGTCGCTGATGGGTTCGGGCGTCGTCCACGATGAGCCGTCATCGGTCGAGCTGACCACGCGCAGGGCGTCGAAGTCCTCTGCATAGGCGACGTGAATGACGTCGTTGCCGACCGCGACCTTGACGCCCATGTCGTAGGCGACGTCGGCGATGTTCATCATCGGCCCGAAGGTCGAACCGCCGTCGGTGCTGATGCGGATCTTGGCGACCTGCGTGTTGAGGTTCTCCCAGGTCACCGCCACGAGTCCGTTCGGGCCGCGCGCCACGCTTGGATTGCGCGAGAACGGCAGGCCGGATGGCGAGAGCACCACAGAAGAGCCGAATGACTGGCCGCCGTTGGTGCTGCGGGCATAACGAATCCGCTTGCCCTGCGCCCAGACGACGTCAACATTCGAGCCGCGCGCGGCGATGTCGGCCTCCAGACCGTTGCTCGAAAGCTGGATTGGCGGTTGCCATGTGGCGCCCGAATCAAGGCTCCGTCGAATGCGCACGGCATACCCGTAGGGAACGTCCGGCATCTCGGGCGAGTGCTCCACGTAGACGGCCAGCACAGTCGAGCTGCCGACCGTGGCGAGGGCCTCGGCGAAGGCGGTTCCCGAGGTGGTCAGCTGCTTCGCCGGGCTCCACGTGGCGCCGAGCGACTGGCCGGCAACGACGATCGAAAGAAGAGCCGCCGTCGGCAGCGAAAAGGCAGCCCGATGGACACGAATGGATCTCATGACGCGCTCCTGGTTGAGTGCCCCAGGCTCCTGACGCCCAGGTGGAGTCAACAAGTTATTTACCCGAGCGGGCGACAGGCTATGCGCGAGGCGACTGATCGGGCGTCGGCTTTGCGCCTGCTCCGGTGTCGGATTGATTTCCCTACACTCCGCGACGATGGCCGTCGCTACCACCGATCGCGTGTTCTCAGGAATCCAGCCGTCCGGGCTGCCGCATCTCGGCAACTACCTCGGCGCGATCCGAAACTACATTGCGCTGCAGGAAGGCGGCGACGCGATCTACTGCATCGTCGACTACCACGCGCTGACCACGACTCACGATCCCGACGTGATCCGGGGCAACACGCGCGACATGGCCATTGCCCTGCTCGCCCTCGGTCTCGATCCGGACCGAGCCACCGTCTTCCGGCAGTCGGATCGACCCGAGCACGCCGAGCTGGCCTACCTGATGTCGACCGTGGTGCCGGTCAGCTGGGTCGAACGCACACCGTCGTTCAAGGAAAAGAAGCGCGACCAGCCCGACGACATCAACCATGCACTGCTTACATATCCGGTGCTGCAGACGGCCGACATCGCCATCTACCACGCGCGGCGCGTGCCGGTCGGCAAGGACCAGGCGGCGCACCTCGAGCTGGCGCGCGAGATCGTCCGCGCCTGGAACCGGCGCTACGGCGAGTACTTCGTCGAGCCCGAGGCGGTATTCACCGATTCGCCCGTCATCCTCGGCACGGACGGCGTGAACAAGATGTCGAAGTCGCTCGGCAACGCGATCGAGATCCTGGCCGACGAGGACATCATCCGGAAGCAGGTCATGAGCATGGTGACCGACACGCAGCGCATCCTGCGCACCCAGCCAGGCCGGCCCGAGGTGTGCAACGTGTGCCAGCTGCACCGCTTCTTCGGCGACGACTACGAGTTCATCTGGGACGGCGAGCGCACGGCGCGGACGGGTTGTGTCGATACCAAGAAGCTGCTCGCCGATCGGATCATCGGCTTCTTCGCCGAGGCGCGCGAACGCCGGCGCGATCTCGAGTCGCGGCCCGACTACGTCGAGGAGGTGCTTCGCGCCGGCGCCGACAAGCTCGCACCGATGGCGACCGAGACACTGCGCGACGTCCACGAACGGATGGGGCTCGCAAGGAGGGCGTAAGGGGCCGCATCGCCGCGACTTACGCGCCGACGCGCAGCAGGCGCGTCGGGGCCTGCGGAGGCCGGCATGGCCGGTCCCAGGTCCGCATTAGACTCACAGCGCGATGCATATCGAGATCCCTGAGTCGGACCGGCCCTGGCTGCGCGCTGCGCTGATCCTCGGCACGCTCGTCCTGGCGATGGTCCTCCTCGGACAGGTCGCGACGATTCTCGCCTTCTTCAGCGACATCCTGCTGGTCCTGCTGCTGGCCTGGCTGCTGGCGTTCATGCTGTCGCCGCTGGTAGGTCGTATCGAGCGCGTCTTCCCCAAGCTCCCGCGAGCGGGCGTGGTTGCTGTCGTCTACCTCGTCCTGTTCATCGGCCTGTCGTGGATCGCGCTGCTTGTCGCCGGCAGCCTGGCAACGTCGATCGGCAACTTCATCGTCGAGCTGCCCAACCTGCAGGCTCGCCTGCCGGAGATCCTGGCGCCGCTCCACACCGCTCTCCAGAATCTCGGCTTCCAGGTCGACGTGGTCGCCGCGGCGGGCGAAGTGCTGGCATGGCTCGGCTCCCTGGGCGACGAGCTGGTTGGTCCGCTGACTGACCTGGCCCTGTTCAGCATCGGCATCGTCGCCAACCTGCTGATCATCATCTTCCTGTCGCTGTTCATCGTCGTGGACAAGGACCGCATCGTCGCCTACCTCAACCGGCTCGTACCGCCGCGCTACGCGGACCAGGCACGGCTGTTCGAGACGAGCGTCTCGACATCGTTCGGCGGCTTCGTCCGCGGCCAGTTCATCCAGGGCCTGATCTTCGGGGCGTACGCGGCAGTGGCGATGCTTTTCCTCGGCCTCGACTTCCTGCCCGCGTCGGCGGCGCTGGTCGGCGTGCTCCAGGCGATCCCCTTCTTCGGGCCGATCGTGTCGTGGGCGCCGCCGGTCGTGGTCGCCGTGCTGACCCAGCCCGAGCTGGCAGTGCCGACATTGATCGTGATGGCGGTGGGCTGGTTCATCGTCAACAACCTGGTCCTGCCACGCGTCATGTCCCAGGCCGTCGGCATCCATCCGATCGTCGTGCTCATCTCGGTCCTGATCGGAATCAAGATCGCGGGCGTGGCCGGCGCCGTGTTCGCACTTCCGTTCGCGGCCGTGGTCGCGGCCTTCTTCCAGTCATTCCTGAGTCGCAACGCGGGAGAGCCGCGCGACGTGACGACACGCGCCGCCAAGCGCGTCGGTGAACGCGAAGGGCGCGCTGTTCGCGTGCCGACGCCGCCGCCTCTCGGCGTTTCCGACGGACCGGCGGGCAGCGATGAAGAACCTGCCGCTCCGCCGGCCAAGTCACCCAAGCCGACCAAGCCAGAGCCTGAGCCTTCGCCGTGACCGGCCCCGGCCCTTGGGCCGCGAAGTCAACTGTGGGTTGACTTCGAATATAGATTCTCACGGAGCGCCCCGATGCCGTGTGGGCGCCAAGGCGCCTGACCCTGGGGCGCCACGGAGGTGCGACGTGATCGAAGGCGAATCGTTCCTGGGCACGACCGAGACCGCCGAGAGGGATCCCGACCCGACGGACCGCTCGTTCGTCGAGGACCTCGAGGGGCAGCTGGCGATGGCCGATGGCGGCGCCGATGTCGCCGATGTCGCCAGCGCGGCAGCCGACGCGCGCGCTGCCGGAGGGGGTGCCTCGCTCGGTGGGGGCACGATCCCGCCACCGCCCTACCTGTTCATCGACCTCTACCCGCTCGACCTCGGCCCGAAGCCGCCCTGGTCGGTGCCGGCCCGAACGCCCGGCTATGTCGGGGCGATCCTCAAGGCAATGGAGGGCACCGGGTACAACGACAAGGGCTGGTTCAAGGCGAACTGGGCGGCGCTGCGCGACGCGGGCGGCGACCGCTACGGCGAGTCATGGTTCCGCGGCGCGTACCTCTTCCTGCGCTTCGCGGTCTCCGGCGCCGATCAGGCCGATGCGTTCATGCGCGCCGTCGACGGCGCCGGCGGCTTCGACTCCGGCGATGTGCTGCCCGCGATAGATGTCGAGCTCGGTGGGGAGAAGAACCCCAACCGCAAGGCGAGCGCGCAGCAGATCATCGACTGCACGACAGCGTGCGCGGAGCGGCTCAAGGACATCACCGGCCGCCGCGTGATGCTCTACGGCCGTGGCGCGATGCGCGACAAGGGCATCACCGACCACATGGGTTGCGACGTGGTCTGGAACCCGGCGTACACCTCGACCATGGTGCGCAACGGACTGCAGTCGTGGGATCTCGATGACATCGTGCTTTGGCAGTACTGCGGCGATGGCAACGCGGCGTTTCCGAAGCTGCCCCACAACGTTCCCGGATTCGGCCACGGCAAGGTCGACATCAGCGTCTACATCCAGGGAGCCCAGAAGCCCGATATGGATACCTTGCGCGAGCGCCTGATCGACTAGCGGCCGAGCACCTCGCGTACGTTCTCGACCAGGATGAAGACGGCCAGGCCCACCACCGCGGCAACCGCCAGCTCCATTCGCCAGTTCCACGCCGTCAGAGCGATCGTGATCAGCGCCAGGCCGACGACGATGCGCAGGGTGAGCTGCGTCAGATGACGCCGAAACGCTGACTCGAGGACGAGGTAACCGGCCAGCGCGATCAACAGCGCTCCCCACCAGGGTAGGAACTCGAACCAGACAAGAGCTGCCATGGTGACCAGCAGGAACGCGGCGGAGACGGCCGACCAGATTTCGACGATGACTCCGTGCTGGATCGTCTCTGGCGGCACGGGCCGGTGGGGATGGGTCAGGTGGGCACGTGGATCGCCCAAGTCGCCGGCTTCAACACGTGTCCGTTCGCGACGGGTGGCGGTGATCTGGTCGTCGATCGAGGCGGCATGCGCGCGCAGGCCGCGCAGCTCGAGCTCGCCCGCCGACAGCGCTCGGGCGCGTTCCTCGTACAGCGTTGACATGCCGCCGTCGAGCGCGAGCGCCTGGAGCTCGAGCGCAAGCCCCGGCAGCGATTCGGTCAGGACGCCGATCTTGTCCTGGGCCTGCTCGGCGTCGATGCGAAGGACCTTTTCGCGGCGTTCGAGCTCGGCCGGCCATTCGTTCGGGGGTGCCGCCTTGTCCAGCCCGGCAAACCCGAGAGGGTCGTGCCAGGTCATTCGTTGCGTGCCGGACCGGTTGTACTTCGGTCCAGCCGGCGACCGCTCGCCGCCAAAGCGGTCGTGCGTGTCGAGCCCGAAGAGCCCTCGGTAGCCGTCGACCCAGCCGTCGGCATCGGAGATGAGTGTCGGGCTCCAGGACTCGTCGTGTCCCGGACCGATCGAGGTGCCATCTCCGCGGGCGTAGTCGATGAACGACGCCGACAGGGTCGCTTCGAGCTTGGCAGCGAGGTCGCCCGGATCTGGCTGACGGAGCCCGTTGACCCACACCGAGCGTGCCGCGTCCATCAGTCCGGTTAGTCCGCGCAGGCCCGAGATAGGGGCGCTGGTCATGTACTCGCCCTGCTCGAAGTAGCTCGCGTGCGAGCCGGCGCCGGCGAACAGGACGGGGTGATCGCCTTCCAGGACCACCGTCGGATCATCCCAGCGGCGGCGCAGCTGGTCGCCGATGTAGTCGTGTGCAGCCGCGGCGATCCACCACGGCTTCGGGCCCGTCGGGCCATCCTCGAGGTAGATCAGCACCTGTTCCCAGTCCGCCTCGTGA